>CALLML010000028.1 GCA_938005705.1 uncultured bacterium | reverse complement strand
TTGTGAAAAAGGTCTGGAAAAAGCAGACAGTCTGTAGGAGCATCAGCCATTGGAAAACCTCGCATGCCGTTTTGTGTAACGGACTAAACGATCGCATGTTACAGAGGTTTTCCAATACTATTTTCCAACTATTTCATGCCCTTTCGTGAATATTCCGGGCTAGGCTTGTCTCGTTCCGCGGTCGAGAGCGCTCTCTCCGCACGCCGCGACCTCCGCGGTCTCGTACACTCTCCTTGAGCCAGACTTCGACGAGCGAGTAAAGAGAGGATATAATTCTCGTAATTGGCAGACGACGAAGCAGGCCATTCGTGCATTCTGTACTATTTGCGCTATAATACCGTATCATCATCAGTATAGCCATGAGAGGGCGGTTAACATTCGCGCAATGGATTGTCGGGGCGCTGATTATCTGCACCGCCTTCGCCATCTCTGGAGAACCGTCGCCATCGCTTCCGAATACGCGGGCGCCCCTGCTGTTCGACGGCGCATCGGTCCGATCCCTATCCGCGGAAGTGCGGAGGCGGATCGCTCAGAATATCAGAGAGCTTTGTGATGGGACCGATTTCGATCAGGCCCTCATGCTGTTGGCTCAGTGGCAAGTCCTTGAGCCGGACAATCCCGTGATTGTCTATAATCGCGCTTGTGTGAAAAGTCTTGCCGGTCGCCCCGAGGAGGCGATAGAGGATTTGCGAATGGCGATTGGTCTGGGATGGACGGATTTCCGTCAAATGGAGAACGATCCCGACCTCACAGCAGCGCGAACCCAGCCCTCGTTTGAGGTGATTAGGCTGCTGAATGAATCCGCTCAGCGGCGTCGAGGGGAACGGATTCTCGCTGAACTACGGCTTTACTTTGGTGAAACGTGTCTCTACGAAGTTGATCATGATCTCCGCTTGGTCTTTGCGGCCGCAGTGGACCCCGGCGCACTGGAGGCCGTCCGTTCTCACCTCAGCACCTTCGCCGGCACCTTGCAGTCGGATCTTTTCACTTATGGCATCGAACAACATGTGGTAGTGATTTTGCCGGACGAAACGCTGCGATTGCCGGCTTTTGTCGGCGGCTTTTTCGCCCCCGAGCAACGCGTGCTGGTCGTTCGCTCTGTCGGCCGGGAGATCCATCACGAATTCATGCACGCCCTTCATTGGGCGGACATGGAGGCCCGCAACCAACGGCATCCGGTCTGGATCGTGGAGGGCTTGGCTGTCCTTTTTGAGAATGTACGTAGGGCAGGAAAGCGCTGTGTTCCGGAGCATTCACATCGTCTTTTCACGATCCAGGAACTGATTCGCCGCGAGCGTGTTTTGCCTTTGGATAAGATGTTGAGGATATCGCCGGATGAATTTCAAAAGGCCGCATTGGTGACCTATCCACAGTCGGGAAGCCTTGTGCATTATCTTTTCGATCACGGCCTGCTCTCCCTCTGGTACCAGGTGTATTGTGAGAGCTACGGACAGGACCCTACTGGGGCGGTGGCCCTGCGAACCGTGCTGGGCAAGGGTTTGTCAGAGATAGAGTTAGATTGGAAATCGTGGGTTTTGAAACAACGGCCGCCACCCGTCGGGGTGAATCGACGAACGCCATATTTAGGCGTCGTCGTGGAGGCTCATCGCGCCGGCCTTGTTGTGCGCGATGTCTCGCCCTTCAGTCCCGCGGCCTTGGCAGGATTGGCGGCGGGAGACGTCCTTGAGACCGTCGGCAACCAGCGAGTCACTGATCCCTTGCAATTGATCAAGGTCGTCAGTGAGCAGGCGGTCGGCGATACGGTCGACGTCGAGTTTCGTCGAAACGGTGAACGGTTCTTGCTGAGGGTTCGTCCGGGGGAACGTCCGGCGTTCTCCCTGTGAGGAAATGAGATGTGTCTGGGTATTCCATTGAAAATACTGGCGGTTGAAACCCCTGGATGCGGGTTCGTGGACTTGGACGGAGCAGCGCAGCCGGTGGATCTGAGCCTTATTGAGAACCCGCGCCCAGGCGAATATGTCATCGTGCATGCTGGATTTGCCATCGAGCGGCTGGACACCGCCGAGGCGAATGCGCGCATTCAATGGTTTCGTGAACTGCGATGAATCCCTATATTGACGCCTTCCGCGAGCCCACCCCCGCGCGAGCCTTGGCTCGCCGAATCACGGATTTGGCCAGTCAGATTCCGAAAGACCGACGGCCCTTCCGTATCATGGAGGTCTGCGGCAGCCACACCATGGCCATCGCACGATACGCCCTGCGCGATGCTTTGCCACCATGGATCGAGCTGATCAGTGGTCCAGGCTGTCCGGTATGTGTCACGGATCCCGGTTATCTCGATGCGGCTATCGAGCTGGCGCATCGTGGCGCACGGGTGTTCACGTTCGGTGATCTTCTGCGTGCACCCGGATCGCGGGAAACGCTCACGGACGCCCGAGCCGGGGGCGGGGATGTGGAGATTTGTTATACGCCGCTGGCGGCAGTTGAGGCCGCCCGTGCCGATACCGAGCGCCCGGTGGTCTTTCTCGCCATCGGATTCGAAACTACCATTCCGCCCGCCATTCGCGCGGCAGTCGAGGCGCATCACGCCGGATTGAAGAATTTCTCGCTGCTGACGGCGTTCAAACTTATTCCGCCGGCACTGGAAGTGCTGGCCTCCGACGCCTCACTGCAAATCGACGCCTTTTTATTGCCGGCACACGTTAGCGCGATTATTGGAGCTACGGCCTATGAAGGTTTCGTGCGCGTTCATCGCCGACCCTGCGTCATCGCGGGATTCGAGCCGCTCGATATTCTTTACGGCATTGAAAATCTTGTTCATCAAGCGCTTGCGGGACAGGCGTGCGTCGAAAACCAATATAGCCGTGTTGTTAGACCCTTTGGGAATCCCCGGGCACAAAACCTCATAGAGGAATGGCTCGAACCGGAGGATGCGGTCTGGCGAGGATTGGGGGTCGTACCCCGTAGCGGTCTGCGATTGCGTTCCGATCGTGCCGAATTCGATGCTGCGCGGCGGTTTGCTCTCAAAATCACGGCGGGCCGCCCGCATCCGGCCTGTCGTTGTGGCGATGTGCTGCGCGGGATATTGCATCCTCAAGCGTGCCCCCTCTTCGGCGTTGCATGCACGCCGGAGCGTCCTGTCGGTCCATGCATGGTCAGTTCCGAAGGTAGCTGCTCGGCGGCGCTGCGCTACAGGGTTTCGATGCGGAACGTAGAGTAATGTGAGGGATAACAAATCGTGCTCTCCAGGGAACGGATTTGTCGTTTTCGCCGGATGTTGTCTCGGTCGTTTTTCATTTTCTCGCCCTGTCGAGCATCAACAAGAATATCCGCATCGTTCTCTTTTCTCGGGAGGTTTCATCGTATTTGCTTATCGATTCCGCTGAAAAACCCCCTACGCTTTTTTCCGGGTTGAGGGAGGAGGCGGGTTGAGCCGGACGAGGTGGAGTTCGCCGCGGTCGAGCAGTTCCCACTGCAGTTCCTCGCCCGGCTCCAGCCCGATGGCCGCTGCCAG
>CALLML010000027.1 GCA_938005705.1 uncultured bacterium | reverse complement strand
TAGAGGCCATCAACGGACTGATCCAATCCGCCAAGCGGCGCGCCCGAGGATTCCGCTCCGTTCGCAATCTCATCACGATGATCTATCTGCTCCTCGCCAAGCTGGACCTACAAGTGCCGTCCATCGCTCTCGCGCCCGTCCCATGAGCTACCCACACAAAACAGCGAAGAGGCATCTTTCAGGAGAAGGGAAGACGACTATGAAAAGAATCGGATACACTGTGGCGGCGCTACTGTATGTCATGCTCGCGTGGGGGCAGGACGTCGCCGACGAAATGCGCGTGATAGGTGCTCAAACGGCGGAGGTCGTCGCCGGCCACCGCAAGCTGTTTATGGGATCGAAAACATCGGAACAGGCGCTGAAGATGCCGGCGACGCTCTGGCATATCGGAGCGCCTTTCACGGTGGGCGGCGATCTTACAGCCCATTTTGTCGTGGGCCTTGATCTTCAGTTCCGGCGCGACGCGGCGAAACTGGCCGATCTCGCGGATTTCGCCGATGAGCTGCGCCCCCGCGTCGCAACGCTGCGCCAACAAACCGAACAGGTCGCCGAAAAGGTGCGTCGCCTCGCCGAACGCGTCACTCGGCTTCCTCCGGACGCCACCGCCCATCCGCCGACGGTGGACCCGGTTCAATTCGCCACCGAGCCGGAGCTGCTGACGGCGTTCGCCTCCGCAACGCTGGCGAACCAACCCGCGCTCGCGGCCGGCGCCCTGGCGGAATTGGCAGGCCGCCTGGAACACCTCGCCGATCTCGATCGTTGGCTCGAATTGAACGTGCGATGGCTCCGCGAAACGGAAGCGTGGACGCGCGAACCCGGCATGGCGCCGCGATCGCTATGCTATGACATCGCGGCCCGAATCCATGAGGCGGCCTATCTCCAAAGCCGTGTCGAGGATGTGTTGTTTCTCAGCGAGGCCGAACGGGTGCGCTGGCTCGCCCTCCTCTCCTCCGGTCCCGCCGGCGTGGGTGCGGCGCCTCCCCTCGCCGACCCGAAAACGCGGGAAGCGTTAAGCCGCCGCGTGGCCGAGTTGCGGGCGGCGGAGACGAACGCGGATCGCCGTATCGCGCCTTTGCAGCATCAGCGCCAATTCGCCGAGGTCGAGCGGCTGCGCCGGGCGGAGTATTTGCCGATCGTCGCTGAGCTGGAATACCTCCAGCGTGAGTTGGCGCTGTTGGAGGGAGGCCAAACGCCAACGCCCATTCCGGACGCCGCACGCCAGCGTCTCTCGCTCACCGCGCGCGCGGCGCTGGACCGTTTGCACGGGCGACTCCCCGAACCGGCTCGCCCGCGATTTGCCACCGCGATTCGACAATTGCTGGAGCGATCCTACGGGCCGGCCTACGCGGATCTATTTCTATATCAGGCCGCCGTACTCGCCGTTGAACCCGGCCTCGCGCAACGCATCGTCCGATGGCTTGAAATCGAGCAACGGCCGGGCGCGATCGGCTTGATGGAGATTTTTCATTCGACGCCGGGCGCGATGGGATCGGCCCTGCGGGCCGACAACGCCTATCTTCCCCGCATTTTCGAATGGGCTTCCGTCTGCCGCGCGAGGGATCGGACCGCCCGCTTTCTGGAAGCGCGACGCCAAACCCATGATTTTTATCGTGCGGCGGGATACAACCATGACAAGCCTGTCAGTTCTCTTCGCGACGCGATTGAGAACAACCTCGTGGACTGTCTGGCGGGCTGCCACATCCACGGGGCCATCGCGGCAGCGGCAGGGGTGACGGGCATCGTGCCGGTTCGGTATTGGAAAGAGGACCTCGGCCACTCGCTCGTGGGACTGCGCGAGACGGGCGGCGTCTGGGTGTATGATCCCCTGGGAGATGAAAAGGCCCGGCCTTTTCCAGGCGGATATCCTAACGTCCTGACGGTGGAAACCGCCGCCGTCAGTTTCGGCGCCCACGTGGTGGAGGAGATCGAAATCGTCTCAACCGGCCGCCTTTTGCGGAGGGTGATGCCTCACCTGCGGCCCGATTCCCCTCATCAATAAAGCATTTTCCGCGCTGGGGACCGTCAGAATTTCCCTTCCAACGCCACCACGAGGTTACGGCCCGGTTCGTTGAAGCCGGAACCGTGAATCCGATAGTCGGCGTCGAGGACATTTTCGAGCGCCGCGGTCAGGCGCAGCGACTCGCTCAGGCGGGCCCCACCACGCAGGTGCAGCACGGCGTAAGCCGGCGTGCCCCCTGGCGGGATTCGCTGAGTGTCCCGCCGATCCGATGTTGAGAGACGGTCGGCTTTTTCTGCTGCCTCGCCGGCAATTTCGCCCCAATAACGAGCGTCCGCGCGCTGCCATTTCAAGCCCAGACGGAGGGTTGTTGGCAACAGTCGGCTCACGGGTTCGCGTCGTTTTTGAATTGTGGAGTCGGGATAGCCTTCCACCTCTCCGTCCATCCAGGCCGTGCGCAGCCAACCGCTCCATTCCCTCGTGAGGTTCAGCGTGGCCCGGCCTTCGACACCATGGATATATCCATGGCCGGCATTCTTCTTGACGACTTCGACAAGTCCCTCGCCGGACTCACGGCCGGTCGGTGCGCGAATGATCATACCGTCAATCCATGTGCGATAGGCGGCCGCTTCGAATCGCAATGGGGCCGCGTCGAATCGCGCGCCGATCTCGGCGGAGAGGAATCGTTCCGGATCGAGACCAGGACTGGGGATTTCCAGTTCGTTGCTGCGGGCGATATCGAACCGGGTCAGATCGGAAAGGTTAGGTGCGCGAAAGCCCTGGGAGATACCGGCATAGACGGCGGATTGTTCTTCTGCGCCGAAGACCTGGATGGCGCGCAGCGAGCCGACGACGTTGTGCCATTCGTCAGAGAGCGACATCGCGCCGCCCAGAGGGTTTTTGACACGGTCGGCTTCCGCGCGGGCAAAGGTGTACCGCGCACCGGAGACCACATCGAGACCGCGCGGTCTTTTGAGGGGCAGGCGATTCTGCAGATAGAGTCCCGCGAGGCAATATCGGGCATCGTCGGCCACCGGCCCTTGAATTTCCACCTTGCGGAGATGCCCCTCCGCATCGTATCGGCGCCCGTAGGAGTTCACGAGGTCGAGCTGATAATCCGCGCCGATCGTCCAGGTGCCGAAATCCGAGTCGCGCAGGGTCTGAACGTTGACGCCCCAGGCGACGACATCGAAGCCTTCAGCTCGACGCGCGCCGTCGGCGGCCACGCGGCGCAGATCCTCGGATTGGGCGTGGCGATAGAGAGTAAGGCTGTTTCCGCCGCCGCCTGATTCATGTTCCCACCGCATCCAGGTGAGGTCGCGAGCCTGGTCGAATACGTGCTCGATTTCGTCGCCATGTTTGAGCCCTTTCCAGGTCAGGCCATAGATGGTGCGGTGTGTGCGCCACACGTCATCCTGCCGCACGGACTGATGCGCGAGCGTCAGGCGGTGGTCTTCATTGGTTTGCCATTCCGTCCGCAGATCGGCCGCCCATTCGTCGTAACCGGTTCGAGGTTGACGTCCCACATCCTGACCGCCGCGCAGATCGCCGAAGTGTCGCGCCGAGAAACCCCCGATCCATCCCCAGCCGTTCGCCGTTCGGCCCGTCCATTCCAGACGCCCGCCGCGGGAATCTTCAGCCGTCGCGTGACGGTAGAGGAGGCGCACCCCCATCCCTTGTCCGTCTGTTTCGGTCGGTGGCCGGATGGGTCGCGCATTGATGGCGCCGCCGACGGCGTCGCTGCCGTAGAGCACGGAGGCGGGGCCGAGCGCCACTTCGACTTGTTCAATCGAGGCGACATCCACAGTCGAAAGATATTGATTGGGCCCTTCGCGAAACACGCTGTTATTCAAGCGAATCCCATCCACGAGCAGCAGAGTTCGAAACCCTGTAAAACCGCGCAAGAACGGCGACCCCTGACCCTGCGCCGTTTTCTGCGCCATGACCGAAGGCATTTCAGCAGAGATGTCGGTGAGATGGCGCGCCAGGGCGGGCGCCCCCGGCTCGCGCAGCGCCAGGCGTGCCGCCGCATAGGGCGCTCGCTCGATTGCCATGGGCGAGCGCATGGGCGTCACTACGATCTCCGGCAGCACGAGCGGCGACGCTTCATCCGCCGACACTTTTTGCGGCAGGTCCAAACCGCACAATGCAGCAGCCACAGTCCATTTGAGCCAAGAACCTCTCATGATCGTCTCCTTTTTTGAGAATGCATTTATCGCTTCTTCCAAATAAGTGGCAAAAATGGACGGACGACACACCATTCACTTTGAATTATGATCGTGATTATGACTTCTCGACGGCCTAACATCGTATTCGTTTTCGCCGACCAGTGGCGTCAATGTGCCGCGTCCTTCAACGGCGATCCGAACCTGCGGGGGCGCACGCCCCATATGGACGCCTTGGCCGCAGAATCGGTGAACTTCTCGCTGGCCGTGGCCGGCTGCCCGGTGTGCAGTCCCTATCGCGCCAGCCTGCTGACGGGTCTGCGTCCGCACCGTCACGGAGTCTTCGTCAACGACCTGGCGCTGAATTACGCGGGGCCGAAGCTGGGCGAGATCTTTCGCGCCGCGGGTTATGACACGGCCTGGATCGGGAAATGGCACGTGGACGGGCCAGATCGCGGGGCATTCATTCCCCGGCAACGCCGGTGTGGTTTCGATTTTTGGGAGGTTTTGGAGTGCACACACGATTACACTAACTCCTGGTACTGGGGTAACGACGACCGGCTCCACCGTTGGGAGGGCTACGACGCGCTGGCGCAGGCGCGCCATGCGGCTGCCTGGCTGCGCGCGCGGACGCAGCGTGATCCTCCCTTCTTCCTCGTGGTGTCCTGGGGGCCGCCCCACAATCCCTACCATGCAGCGCCTGAGCATTACCGCGCGAGCTTTCACGCCGAGGAGGTCGAGTTGCGGCCCAACGTGCCGCGGGCATGGGCCGAATGCGCGCGGCGCGATCTTGCCGGCTATTATGCTCACATTGCCGCCCTGGACGAAGGCCTGGGGGAAATCATCCGTGCGCTTGAGGCCTCTGGTCAGGCGGATGAGACGATTGTCGTTCTCACCAGTGATCATGGCGATATGCTCGGCAGCCAGGGTCTGGAGCGGAAACAGAAGCCGTGGGACGAATCCCTACGTGTTCCCTTTCTGGTGCGGGACGTGCGCGACGCGCGCCGGGCGCGCGTCGTGGACGCGCCCATCGATGCTCAGGACCTCCTGCCCACACTGCTGGGCCTCGCCGGATTGGCGGCGCCCGAAGGAATCGACGGTCTCGATTACACTTCCGCCATCCGCGAAGGTCGGCCCGTCGGCGACGGCGCGGCGCTGATCGCTTGTTACGCCCCCTTCGACGAATGGAGCCGTGCGAAGGGCGGGCGCGAATACCGTGGACTGCGCACCGCTCGTCACACATACGTTCGCACCTTTGACGGCCCCTGGCTACTCTACGACAATATCCTGGACCCGTATCAGATCCGGAATCTGGTTAGCCTCCCAGAGTACCAGGATCTGCTAACACAGTTAGAGGCCTTCTTGGATCGAAAATTGAAGGAAGCCGGCGACGATTTTTCCCCGGCCGGCGAACTCATCGCGTGGTGGGGTCATTCGCGCACGCACGAATTTACACCGGACGGCACGGTCCGTTACCGGAACTTCCGCCCTCCACCAACAGACACCCCCCAATAGGGAGGCGCATTGGGACCATTGCTGATGGCTTGGGAGATTTGACGATGTCATCCGAGAGAAAACTTTCATTCCCTGTGGATCGCCTGCTTATCGGCAGCGGCGCGATCGGAACATCGCTGCGAGAGACTGGAATCGCGGCATCCGAACCTGTGGAACTGCTCAACCTCCGCCAGCCGGAGGCTGTGCGCCGACTGCACGAGGCCTACCGCGCCGCCGGCGCGCAGATTCTCGTGACCAATACCTTCGCCGCCAACCGGCTCGCACTGGAAGATGCGGGCGTGACCGAAAACGTCGAGGAAATCAATCGCCGGGGCGTGGCGATCGCCCGCCGCGCCGCCGGAGACGAATGCGCCGTTTGGGCATCGGTCGGTCCGCTCGGGCTGGGATTGCGTCTCGAAGACTTCCCGGACACGGCGCTGCGAGAGATTTACATGGAACAATGCACCGCGCTGCGCGAGGCCGACGCCCTGTTGCTGGAGACCTTTTCGAGTCTGCGCGAGGCGCGCGCGGCATTGCGCGCGGCCTGCGGCACCGGTCTGCCGGTGGTTTTTCAGATGGGCCGGCTGGGAAGTGGGGCTGTCATACGAGCGCGCGCGGAGGAACTATTGGCCGAAGCCGAGTCGACGCGTGTCGCGGCCATTGGCGTAAACTGTCTACATCCCGAAGAGGCCGTACGGCTGATGGCGTTTCTCGCCACCCGCACAAACCTGCCGCTCACCGTGGCACCGAACGCCGGCCAACCGCGGATCGAGCGCGGCCGCGTGCGGTATGAGTATACTCCCTCCGATTTTCTCCGGACGGCTCAGGCGTTGGCCGCGCTTGGCGCGGCTGTGATCGGCGGCTGCTGCGGCACAACGCCCGATCACATCCGCGTAATTTCCAGCGCTCTCAGGAACCGGCCTTTGGCGCCGCGTCCACCGGCCACTCCCACAGTCGCCCGGCCCGCGGCGGAAGCGGGCGCACCCTTTCCCGCAACGACGAATCCCGTCCGTGCGTTGATCCGTTCTCCCTATTCGCTCGCCAGTGTGGAGATTCGCGCGGATCGCGCCCGGCCCCTGGCCGAGATTGTTTCCAATGCTCGCCGCTGGGCCGATAGCGGCGCCGATTTGTTCGATGTGCCGGACAACCCCGGCGCGTCCGTCGGACGCGATGCGATAGTCACCGCCGCGCGACTGCAATCGGAGATCGGCATCCCCACGCTTCCGCATCTGACGGCGACCCAATCCAATCTCCTACGCCTCCATTCCACGCTGCTGGGAGCGGGTGACCTTGGCCTGCGTGGTCTGCTGGCCCTGACCGGCGATGCGCCTTCGATGGGACCGTTCGCCGCATGGGCGCATCGCGTCACCGACGTTCGCAGTTCTGTGGAGCTATTGCGTCTCATCCGTGATCTGCGCCAGGGGCGTCTGGTCAGCGGCGAACGCGTGGCCGATCCACCGGATTTTTGCGCGGGATGCGCCTTGGGCCAGCCGATTCCCGGCCAACTTCGATGGCTGAAAACCAAGATCGAAGCGGGGGCGGAATTCGTATTCACCCAGCCCGTGTTCACAACGGAATCCTATGAGCGCTTGAAGAGCGCATTGGGGGACACGCCCGTGCGGGTGTTTTTTGGCGTGCTGCCGTTGACCAGCGCGCGCAGCGCCTCCGTATTGGCCGGCGGGCGCATTCCCGGCATCGTCGTTCCTCCGGACCTCGCCGAGGATCTGGGGCGGTTCTCCGCCCCCGCTGATCAGCGCCGGCTTGGCATGGAACGTGCCGCCACGCTGGTGGCGCGCATCGCCGCGGACGGCGGAAGCCTCTACCTGATCCCTCCTTTTGGCCGCGACGGTCTCGATGCCGCAGCGGATCTCCTTTGCGGCTGGCGCGCGGCGGCCCGCGCGGTTAGAGCCTAAGTCGAATTTCGCGAGGCTCACACCGCGAGTGTGGGGGGGCAAAAAGGAGCTCCACACCGACGAAGGACAGGCGGACCTTACCCGCCCGCCGTCCGAAGCGCCTCAATGAGAGCGAAGACGTTTTCCACGGGCGTATCCGAGGTAATCCGATGGGTCGGGCCGGCGATAAAGCCGCCGCCGCGTCCGAGTGTCGCCACAGCGTGGCGCACGGCGGCACGCACGTCGTCCGGCGAGCCGAACGGCAGAGTCGTCTGCGTGCTGATGCCGCCCCAGAACGTCAAACGATCGCCGTAACGGCCTTTGAGCCGCTCAAAGTCGTACGCCTCCGGCTGCACGGTTTGATAGGCATCCAGTCCGATCTCGATCAAATCATCGAGAAAGAGCTCCACATTACCGCAGGAGTGCAGCACGATTCGTTTACCCGCGCGGCGTATGGGGGCGAATAGCCGCTCCAGTTGCGGTCGGATCAATGAACGAAAGGTCGGCAGACTGAACAATGCGCCCGTTTGCTGCCCGTAGTCGTCGCCGAAATAGAAACCGTCCACCGGCAAATCCAGCACGGCGTTGACGAGCGCCAGCCGATGGTCACAAATCCGGCGCAGCAACTCCGCCACAAAATCGGGCTCCGTGAGGAGATACTCCAGAAACACCTCCAGACCGCACAAACTCCAGGCCCGTTCGAACAATGTCATGCCGATCTTGGCGAAGAGGGCGACGTCCCTCTCTCGCGCTTTCCTGGCCGCGGCTACGGCGCGCGCTCGCGCCTCCGTGGGGTTCGGCGCGGGCAATTGAATGCGCGCCATATCCGGCGCGGGAACGACAGGCGCCACAATGATCCCGATATCCCGGTCCGCCCCGGAGCGGTCCCATCGCACGCCGAAATCGTCGCGGAAAATTCCTCCCGGCTCCGCCGCGCCTCCCTCGCCGATATCCACCTTCGCGCAGTAATTACCGAGCCAATCCGCGACCGCTTCCGGGCGCACGCCCACTCGCTCCGCCACTCGATGGTGAAGATCGGCTGTCATCTCGATGTGATAGGGTAAACGATCCGCCCTTTTATGACCGAGTGCACACAACACCGCTTCTCGTCGTGTCATCATAGCAGCACTTTTTCCCGTTCGTCATCCTGCGCACCGTTGCCGACCCAGGCCACGCGAAACGCATCCGGCATGCTTGAGAGACGTCCGCGAGCATAATCGAAAAAAACCATGGCCGTGCGCGCGCGGGCAATCTCCATCCCATCGCCCTCGCGCGTGACTCGATAAAACACATCAAATCCCACACGGCTCAGACCGCCGATGGCCACCTCGATTTTCAGCCGATCGTCGCGGAACGCCTGGGCTCGGTATTGAACGAGCGCCTCAACCATCGCTAAGCCACAGCCGCCGGCATTCGTTTCGCTGAAACCCTTAGCAGCGAGAAAACGCAGCCGTGCTTCCTGCAACAATGTCAACAGCGCGTCGTTGCCGAGGTGTCCACCGTAATTGATGTCGCCGACTCGCACGTCAAGCCGAGTTTCGAACGGAAACGCGCTCGGCAAATCCAAATTCGTTCGTTGCATGGCTTGGCCTTCTGGTCCGATGCCATACTCGGACTCAGGAACTTTACCATTATCTGCTATTCGACACGTCATTGAAAGCAGTTTATGATGGGCCGCGATCGGATCGTCGTTGGAGATATTTATGAAACCGGATATTCTCGTATCCATCAAAGCGTTGATCCCGACGCCGCAGGGCGTGGGCGTCTTTCTGACCGACGGGTCGAAGGTCATCGCGATTTTCATTGACCATTACGTAGCGGCAGCCTTGACGATGTTCGCCCAGGGCATCAAGCCGCCCCGCCCGCTGACCCACGACCTTATCGTGTCTATTCTCGCCGGGTTCGGCGCGCGTGTTCAGAAGGTCGTCATCAACGACCTGCGCGATGACACCTTTTTTGCTAGACTTTTCCTCATTCAGGAAAATGAACTCGGACGAAATCTGATCGAAATTGACGCCCGGCCGAGCGACTCGATGGCCTTGGCGATCCAGCAGCGTTGCCCCATCTATGTCGCGGCGGATGTGTGGGAACGGGCGGGCGATATGTCGTGGGCTTTGGAACAGGCCATGCGGACCGCGCAGGAGAATAGCCCGCCGGCTGATGATGGTGGCCAATCGCCACCCCAAAATCCGGAGGAAGAAAAAGACTCATGAAGGTATTGGTCACCGGCGGCGCCGGCTACATCGGCAGTGTGACGGCCGAACGGTTGCTCGACGCCGGACATGAAGTCACTGTTTTCGACAATCTTTCCCGCGGCCACCGCGCCGCCGTGGACCCCCGCGCTCGTTTTATACGCGGCGATTTGTGTCGGCGGGCTGATATCGAAGCGGCGTTTGACGGAGTCTCGTTTGATGCAGTTTTACATTTTGCCGCCTTTGCGCTCGTCGGCGAGTCCATGCAGAAGCCGGAGCTGTATTTTGAAAACAATGTCGGCGGCGGCCTCAACCTTCTGGAGGCCATGCGCGCCCACGGCGTGCGCCGCATTATCTTCTCCTCCACCTGCGCCACCTATGGCAAACCCGACCGCGTGCCGATAGACGAAACCCTGCCGCAGCGGCCAGAAAATCCTTACGGCGAATCGAAGCTCATGCTGGAAACCATGCTCCGATGGTATGAGCGATTGCATAGTTTCCGGCCTGTTTCCCTGCGCTATTTCAATGCTTGCGGGGCGACGCCACGACTCGGCGAGGATCACGATCCGGAGACGCATCTGATCCCCAACATTCTGCGCGTCGTCCTCGGTCAATCGGAGGCCCTCCCGGTCTTCGGCAACGATTATGAAACTCCGGACGGCACTTGCATCCGCGACTATATTCACGTGGCAGATTTGGCCAACGCGCATTTGCTCGCCATGGCCTCCGACTATGTCGGCGCGTTCAACTTGGGTGTCGGCAACGGCTACTCTGTGCTCGAGGTAGTCAAAGCAGCGCGCACCGTGACGGGCCATCCGATACCCATTCGCATTGAACCGCGTCGCCCCGGCGATCCGCCGCGGCTGGTCGCCTCCGCGGAACGCGCCCGCACCTTGCTCGGCTGGACACCGCATCGTTCCGATATCCACGCCGTTCTGGAGGACGCCTGGGCCTGGCATCGTGCCCACCCGAATGGATACGCCGGTGTCGTTCCATCTTGAAACGGAAGAGCTGGGGGACGCACCTGCGTTCGAGGTACCGACGGTCCGTTTCGAAAACGGAAAATCAAACAATCACTGTCGGCATCTCGTCTCCTTGGGCCCACGAGTCGATTTTTTCGGTGCGTGGGCTCGCCCAGAATAGGTCGGAAAGAACGAGGCCGGATCAGGCCGCTTCCATCCGGCCATCCCTGCAAACCCCTCCGGGCGATACTTTCACCGAGTCCGTGAGGAGACTCTCTCATCTATTGTGACCCGCATGATGAATCCGAATTGATGGAAGCAAGGCGATAAAATAAACTGAGACTCGATTTATCCCAAACATAGATCGAAGAAAGGACGACGATGCGAAAGAACTGTCGGATAATCCGGGCGGCCGTTATCGGCGCGGGCGCCATCGGCGAAGCGCATATTCGAGGGTTTCAGAGTCATCCATCGGCGCGCGTAGTGGCCATCGCGGAGACCAATGCGGAACGGGCCCGCGTAGCCTGTGAAAAATACGGGGTTCCCGAGGCCGTTTCAGATTATCACGAATTATTGAAGCGGACGGATATAGATGCCGTTTCGATCGCGCTGCCGAATTATCTCCATGCGCCGGTCGCCTTGGACGCGCTGTCGGCCCGCAAGCATGTGGTGCTCGACAAACCTTTCGCGACATGTGCGCGGGACGCCACCCGCGTGGTGGAGCTGGCCCGGCGCCAAAAGGTCGTGTTCATGGTCGGCCAGAATCAGCGGTTTCCACCGGAACGCCAGAAGTTGAAACAGCTCGTCGAGACGGGGCGACTCGGTGAAATCTATCACGCCGAAGCCTTTTGGTTGCGGCGCTCGGGCATTCCGCGTATCGGGAGTTGGTTTACGCAGAAAAAGTTCGCTGGCGGCGGCTGTGGTTATGACATCGGCGTGCATATATTGGATTTGTGCCTTCACTTGCTGGGCGATTTCGACGCGGCCGCCGTCAGCGGTCAAACCTTCTCGAAATTCGGACCGCGAGGACTGGGTGACGGCCGGTGGGGCCGCTCAGAGATCGACCCGCGCGCACCGTTTGACGTGGAGGATTTCGCCGTCGCTCTGATTAAAATGCGCAGCGGACGCACCATCGTGCTACGAGCGTCCTGGGCGGCACACATGTCCGTAAATAATTTGGATAACATAATCCTCTACGGCACAGAAGCCAGCGCGACGGTCAAACCGCCGCAGCTCATTCAGCCGGGTCGAAGCGACTATCGTATCGTGGAAATCAAAGCCGGACGGCCGATGGTCAATCCCGAGCGGATGGCGCATTTTGTGGATTGCATTTTGGGACGCGCGGAACCTTATGTGAAACCGGAGGAATCGTTGCAGGTGCAGCGGATTCTGGACGCCCTCTACCGTTCCTCGGAAACCGGAAGGGAGGTTCGGCTGAAGGCCGACGAATGACGGCGATGAACCGCGAGGAAATAGAGTCGCTCCAAAGACAAATCGTTGCTGAAATCGCTGGCGCTTCCGATGGTTCCACGCTGGAGGCTGCCCGCGTCAAGTATCTGGGACGTAAAGGCGTGGTCACGGCCCTGATGTCCAGCCTGAAAGAGGCCGCCCCCGCGGAACGCCCAGAGCTGGGACGTTTGCTCAACGCGCTGAAGCAGGCGGTTCAAGATGCCCTGGACACGCGGAGAAAACAGCTGGATAACGTATCTTCCGCCGCCTCGGAGTCTTTTGATTTTACGCTGCCGGGCGAATGGCGTGAAATCGGGATGGCGCATCCCATCCATGCGCTCATCGAACGGGCAACGGAGATTTTCCGTTCCATCGGCTTTACGGTCGCGGACGGGCCCGACATTGAAACGGTGCGCAATAATTTTGACGCATTGAACACACCTGAGGATCATCCCTCTCGCGATCCGAGCGACACGTTTTATCTCGAGAACGGTGATCTGTTGCGCTGTCAGACCTCTCCTGTGCAAGTGCGGTACATGGAGGCGCATCCACCGCCGGTGCGAATCATTGCCCCCGGTCGGTGTTACCGGCGCGATACACCGGATGCCACCCACAGCGCGAACTTTCACCAAATCGAGGGCTTGTACGTGGATCGTCAGGTGTCGTTGGCCGATCTGAAGGGCGATCTGACCTATTTTGCCCGACAATTGTTCGGTCCTGGCGTTCGCATACGGTTTCGTCCCCATTTCTTTCCGTTTACCGAGCCGAGCGTTGAGGTGGATGCCTCCTGTCATGTGTGCGGCGGTCAAGGCTGCCGCGTATGCAAGGAGAGTGGATGGATCGAGATTGCCGGTGCGGGCATGGTACATCCGAATGTCTTTCGGGCGGTCGGCTACGAACGGCACCAGGTGGTCGGCTATGCGTTCGGCATGGGCATTGAGCGGATGGCGATGATTCTTTTCGGCGTGCCTGACATCCGCCTGCTGTACGAAAATGACCTGCGTTATCTCCGGCAATTTGCCTCAGGAGTCTGAAGCACATGCCGAAATTTCGAACGTTTTCTGTATGACGTCATGGCGAAGAAAGATCTGCCACTTTGGGGCTCACCCAGTGACGGGGGACGTTCTCTCGGTGCTTGCGGGCGTCATGTTTTTGAGTGTCGCCATGCTCATGCCCCTTGTCGGCCGGGCGGGATCAGCTACGCCGTGGGCGGATCGCAATGCGCGCACTTTTGAGGCGGCCGCGCTCACCGCGCAGGGGATAGCCTGGGCAGCTGTCTCCTCCAAATTTTTTCGGCGCCGTTGCACCGGCGCACCCGCGCCGCGCGCCACACTGGTGCTGGTCGTGGTGCTCCTGCTGATCTGGGTCGCTTTCCGCGCGGGCGAGCTGGCTCGATAAGCGTCCAATTCCCGACGACGGCTGGGTCCGCGTCGCATGTGCGTCGCTGACGTCAGCCGCGATCCTTCGCCGAGTTTCTCATCCAGCGGTCTATTGCCGTCCAAAGTGATTCCACAGTCTCGCCCTCGAAATATAGACGATGCCATAATTCAAGATTGAGCAGCAACCACAGGCGGAAGTTATGATCCGTCTTGCCGGTCAGGTGTTCTTCGAGCAATTGATGCATATAACGTTTGTCGAATATCCCCTTTTCGATGAAACGGGATTGCTCGAAAAGCGTACGCAACAGTTTTTTTAGGTCGGTGCGCATCCAGAAGGCAATGGGGAATCCGAACCCTTGTTTGGGGCGTTCGATCAGAGCGCGCGGCAGATGGCGCTCGGCAATTCGCCGCAGGATGTATTTGAGGCGTCGGCCCCGCAGTTTCAGGTCGCCCGGAATGCGGGCAGCAAACGCCGTGAGCTCGGCATCCAACAACGGCGGGCGTACTTCGATCGAATGCGCCATGGACATGCGATCCACAATGGCGAGCAGATGGTCAGGAATGCGCGTCATTAGATCAGTGTATAACATTCGGTCTACTAGATCCTTCGCATTGTCGGCTTCAAACCAACGCAATATTTTGGCGGTTGAATCGGCGTCGGCAATGCGTTCTCGGACGGCGGGAGTGAACAGAAACCGCTTATGGTCGTCGGTAAAACGCAGAAAGCTCAGGCTGCGCGCGTAACGTTCTCCAGCGCTAAAGAACGACATGTCGTTCAGCCATTTGAGTTTTTGTGCCAGACTCTTGTAGCCGAACGTCTCCGGTACAAGGTCGAAAAGGCGCCGAATCACGGTCCGGCGCAGACTGGCGGGTAGCCACGCGTAATGCTCGGCGAGACGCTGGCCGGCGAAGCGATCGTAACCGGCAAAATTTTCATCACCGCCATCTCCGCTCAGAACGACCTTCACCTCGGCAGCAGCGATTTTCGACACGAGATAAACGCCGACGCCGAACGGATCGGCCGGTTCATCCATATAACGAATCATCTCCGGCAGGCGGTGGACCAGATCGGCCTCGACAACTTTTTCGCGAGCGATCAGACCGTAGCGTTCACAGACCATCCGTGCAAAGGGCAATTCGTTAAAGCCCTGCTCTTTCACGCCGATGGAAAACGTTGGGAATGGGCGGCCGGTCACCCGCGCCATGTAGGCGGTAACAAGACTAGAATCAATACCGCCGCTGAGAAACGATCCGACCGGCACGTCGCTGAGCAGATGCAAGCGGACGGTCTCGGCGATACGAGAATCCAGCTCATCCACCAGCGCCGGTTCGTCATACGTCCATTTCGGCCCGAAGATCAATGTCCAATAGCGCGACACCATCGCCGGGCGTCCGGGCTCCAGGAGGAGAGTCGAGGCGGCGGGGAGCTTGCGCACGCCTTCGAACAACGTGTAATCGTCGGGCAGATAGCGCAGCGAAAGGTAATGCCACAAGGCGTTCAGATCGGGACGGGGCTCGACCAGGCCGGAGGCAAGGACGCTTTTGACTTCGGACGCGAAGGCAAAGGCCTCGCCGCGTTGCGCATAAAAAAGCGGCTTTTGGCCGAGTGGATCGCGAGCGATCCAAAGACGGCGTTGATCGGCATCCCACAGCGCGAACGCGAACATGCCGCGTAGCCGCCGCACGCAGGCTTCGCCCTCCTCCTCATATAAATGGAGAATAACTTCGACATCCGTACGAGTACGAAATCGGTGGCCGCGCGTCTCGAGGTCACGGCGAAGATCGGGACTGTTGTAGATTTCGCCGTTACAGACCAATTGGATTCGACCAGTCTCGTTGGCGATGGGCTGACGCCCGCCGCCGAGGTCAATGATGCTCAGGCGGCGCTGGCCGAGCGTGATCTGTGGGTCGTCGTAATAGCCTTCGTCGTCGGGGCCGCGATGCCGCATCAGGGCACACATGGCGCGCACGCGTGCCGCGCGATCGCTTCCGATCATGCCCGCGATGCCGCACATATCAAAACGCGGGTTTCTCCTGACTCATTGCGGTGATCGCCGGCGCGCCAGGTTCCGTGCGTGAGGGTGACGCTCCACCATCGTCGGATTTCATGAGCGGATGATCTCCAGGAGCTCGTCGCGCCGGCGTTCCATTTGCTCGCGCGTAGCGGCTTCCACATTCAAACGAATCAGAGGCTCGGTGTTGGACGCGCGGACATTGAACCACCAGTCGTCGAACTCGATCGTCAAACCGTCAAGGCGCGCGATGCGTCCGCCCGGATACCGCGTCTCGAGACGCTTCATAACGGCGGAAACGTCCGCTACGGTGGAGTTGATCTCGCCGCTCTGAAAATAGCGGCGCATCGGCCGGATCATTTCCGAGAGTGGGACCGACGAACGACGGAGGAGATTGGCCACGTGGAGAACGGCAAGGGCGGAACTCTCGGCAAAAAAGTTGTCACGGAAGTAGTAGTGACCCGATAACTCGCCGGCGAA
Source organism: uncultured bacterium (assembly GCA_938005705.1). GTDB lineage: Bacteria > Verrucomicrobiota > Kiritimatiellia > PWTM01 > PWTM01 > CALLML01. Next base: position 17,483 of record CALLML010000027.1, on the reverse strand, counting down.
GACAGCGTCGCTCCCGCGCATTTGCTGTTTGATAAACGCGTGTCCCACGCGCGACATCATGGGCTTTCCGCCATTCTCCTCGATAATCTCGCGCACGGCCCGGCTGCTGCGCAGATCGTAATAGATCACGGCGCCTGGATATTTCCGCAGCATGGAGCGCGCGATCAGGGCGGTGATCATGTCCATCGGCACAACCTCGCCTCGCTCGTCCACGAAGCCTACGCGGTCGGCATCGCCGTCGTAGGCGATACCAAAGTCGGCGCCGCCGGCGCGCACGCGGGCGCGTAGGGCATCGAGGGTTTCGGTCTTCAGGGGGTTGGCTTCGTGATGGGGAAATGTGCCGTCCAGTGTATCGTACAGCGGCCCGGTTTCCACGAGGTCCGTGATCGCCCGATGCTCGACCACGCCCATCGCATTGGCGAAATCGGCGACCACCCGCAACGGGCGTCCGGTTTCCGCGAAGGTGCGCACATGAGCGGCATACGCCGCCTCCATATTGACCGCCGTAATCCGGCCCGGGCCGGCAGGGCGTGGAGCAAAAGCGTTTTCTGTGACGATGCGTTCGATATCCGCGATACCGGTGGCGCCACTGATGGGGACCGCCCGGGCACGGCAGAGCTTGAAACCGTTCCATTCACCGGGATTATGGGAGGCAGTAATCATGATGCCGCCATCGGCTTCGAGGCTGCCGTTGGCAAAATAGCACATCGGCGTGCTGCACAGGCCGAGGTCCACCACATTGGCGCCCTGGACCGTGAGCCCGTTGGTAAGTGCGTCAAAAAGCGGCGAAGAATGGGGACGCATGTCGCGCCCAACGACCACCTTTCGGCAGCCGAGAAAGGTGACGAATGCCCGCCCGATACGGAATGCCAAGTCATCCGTCAGGGTTTCCCCATAAATGCCCCGAATATCATAGGCTTTGAAAATACTCGCCATGGAAATGGTCCTCTCCGATCATTTTCTCGCCGCCTCAAACGCGCCGGCGAACCGCGGCCATAATAATGGAAAAGGGCGTAAATGGCAAAGACTGCGCGCCGCAGGAAAAGGGATCCGTCTGGTTCCGCGTGGGGTCTAGGAACGCTCGGAGATTGCATTGGATCGCCCTCTTCGATAAATGAAGGCCGTGGAAAAGGCATCTCGTTTCGGAAATGATTCGGCGCCCCGGGTGCGCGTGGAAGACCCACGCTTTTATCTATGGTTCGACACGGAGTTCTCCTCCCTCGATTTGAAACAGGCGCGGCCCTTGCAGGCGGCGCTGATGATCACCGACACGCGGCTGCATCGGGTGCGACCGCCGGAAGAAGATGTGCGGGTGGTTATCCGTCTTCCGAAAGGCGCTCGAGTCAGCCCCTGGGTCCGTCGCCATTTGTCAGACCTCTTGCAACGCTGCCGTTCCGACGAAGCCGTTTCGATGGAGGAGGCGGATCGTCGTCTGGCCGCCCTCGTGGATCGAGTGGCAGGTCCACCGCCGCGCAAGGAAAGCCGCCGTCCGGTGTTGGCCGGCAACAGCGTGCATGTGGACTGGCGTATCGCGGAGCGTTTTTTTCCTCTTTTGGCCGCTCGCATTAATTATCGCCAACTCGATGTTACGGCGTTGAAACTGCAATGGTGGGCGCGGCGGAATCGCGACGATTCGGATGAATTCGACAAAGATAATACCACACATATTCGGCGTTTCTTCCCTGAAGCTGTTCTTGGAGAGGAAGTCCGGCACGACGCCTACTACGACATTCAGGCTTCCGTTGCAGAATTGGCGTTCTACCGTCGTCGTCTCTGTCGTCGCGGCCTGTTTGCCGGATGACGCACGCTTGCGCGGCGAGTCTTGTCGCTTTACTCTTGACCGTCATGCGAATCCTTTTCGTCAGCCCACAGCTTCCGCACCGGAACCGGCGCAGCGGCCATGCAATCATCCACCAGCGCGTGCGCCGGCTAGCGGCCAGGGGCCATGAAGTTGGTCTAGCGTGTTTTGTGTCTGAAACGGACCGCCCCTATCTGGAGGAAATGCGGGAAGGGCTACTGGCTTTGGAGACGCTTCCGCCTCCCGCGCGGCGGCCGGCGCCGGTTCGGTGGTGGCACGCTTTCCGAGATCCCCCGCTTCCGTTTCGACGGTTTCTGCATACGCCAATGGCTGCGCTGGTCGGCGATATGGTGGAGCGCGATGAATACCAGGTGGTCATTGCGGAATTCAGCGAAATGGGCCCTTTTCTCTGGTGGAATCCTCGTTTGCCGGCGGTCCGGACCGTTCTTTCGTGCCATCAATGCGTGACTATCGCCAGTCAGAAACGCTGCGATTTACTGGGATACTCTCCCGCCGGCCTGCTCGAGCGATGGAAACGCGATCGGATACAGCGGTATGAATTCCAGCTCTATCGCGCGATGGACCGCGTGTTGGTGCTGACCCCGCAGGAACGCTGGCAAATGTTGAATTATGCCCCAGAACTCCGGATGGCTGTCGTGCCCTACGGCGTCGATGTGGAGGCTTTCCATCCCGTTGCGGAGGGTTCTTCACCGTCCAGCCTCGTTTTCACGGGCTTCTATTCTGACGAACCGAATCGCGACGCCGTGCGATGGTTTATCGAACGAGTCTGGCCCCGCGTGGTCGCCCTCCGGCCGGATACGACTTTTTATGTGGTGGGGCCGGATCCCACGCCCGCGATGCTTGCGCTGACGCACACCGATCCGCGCATTGTCGTCACCGGCAAAGTGCCTGATGTCCGAGAGTATTTGAATCGCGCCGCGGTTTTTGTATGCCCGGTGCGCATGGGGTCCGGCATGCGGGGCAAGATTCTCGAGGCGATGGCGTGCGGAACGGCGGTGGTGACGACCACCTTGGGTGCTGAGGGGATCCCAGCGGTTCCAGGGGAGAACTGTCTGTTGGCCGATGACCCGGAACTGATGGCCGCCCACATCGATTTGCTGCTCGGCGATGCCGTCTTGCGGGGCCGGCTGGCTGAAAGCGCGCGGCGTATGGTGGTGGAACGTTTGTCGTGGGATGTCACTGTCCGACGCCTCGAGGAAACGCTTGCGGAAGTGCTGGAGCACTGAGGGAGAGGCTGCCCTCAATGACGCACGTTCGAGGGTTCAAGAACCATGTCACACGCGATCCAGACTTCAATGCCGGCGGGACGGCCATCAAGGTCTTCGATCTCGATGCGAATCGAACGAGGCAAACGGGGATGTTCGCCCTCCGGCAGCGGCCAGCGATCTGTCCATTCGTTTCCCTGTCGAAAGAACAGCCGGGCGCTTCGCACGCGGGCAAAGGTTCGCTCGGGGTCCGGTGGAGGGCGGGGGACCGACGCCCGTTTCCAAGGTGTTTCCCATCGGACCAAACGGCGTTGGTCGTTAGGGGCGGCGCGTTCTTCGACGCGGATTCGGCGTGGGCGCGGATATCGGACGTCGTCCGGCTCCGCAGGAAGCAGGGTTAGAAATTCGAGAAAGAGCAATCCATCTTCGCCGCGTCCACCGCTCAGGGGAGGGCGCTGAGAATCGCCGTCGTCCCAGGCACTGCGAAGCTCGCCAGCGAGGCGAGAGAGCTCAGCGAGGGTAATCGCTCGCCGGACCGGCGGAGGCCCACTGGCGGACAGCGCGCGCTGCAAAGCGCGATTGACCGCCCACAGCGCGGAAAAAACCACCGCACCCACCGCCACGGCCAGGACCGCCTCCACCAGCGTCCAGCCTTTGTTATCCCAGAGCCGTAAGCGTTTCAGATGAGGCCCTTGAACAGCAGGTAAATCACAATGCCCGCCGCAACGAGCGCAAGCACACCGATGACACCGATCAACACATACCAGAGCAGCAGATTGTTGCGGCGCCGCACGCCGAAGGGCGACATGTTGCCGAAAGACGCGGGAGAACTCGCCGGTCCTACGGCAATCTCCACCTGGGTCTGCGCAGGGGGGAGGGGCTCCGACACCTCGGCATCCTCCGCGTCGAACAAAAACTCCGTGGATCCGATTTGAAGAAGGTCCTTGGGCTTCAAATCGCATTCTTTGATCTCCCGAGAATTCACCCTTGTGCCGTTGGTGGATCCCAGGTCCGTAACCGTATAACGTTTGCCTTCGTGCGTGATCAGACAATGGCGCCCGGAAACCGTCGGGTGTTCGATCACGATCAGATTGGTCGAATTGCGACCAATCGTGACCTTATCGCGATCCACATTGAAGGTCTTACCTTTGACCTCTGCGGACATGCCAATAAGGACCGCCATAACCATTTCCTCCCGATCTATCGGCGTATCCTGCATTACCCGGTGAAGACTGTCAATGCCGCGATCGGTGTTCGCGCTCTTCCATCCGCCGGATCAGGTGGCGGCGCATGCTCCATCGATAATGCAGGGCGGGAATCACAAAAAGCAACGCCGCCGGCAATATGTAACGATAGGGCGGCGACAGCACAAGCGTGCTGGCAACGAACAGCCCTATCAGCAACCAAGTCAACAGGCAAGTACGCAGAACAAAAACACGCTCACGAGGATACGGCGTCTTGCGGGACGACACACGTCCGAAAACAAGACCGATCCCCAATGCCAGCGTCATTACCGACGCCCCCAGAATCCAGAGTCTGTCGAACATCACGCGCTCCGAACCGCCCCCCACCGCACATGGCCTGTTGATGATTTCATGAAAACACCATTCTTGTCATGGTCTGTAAGATTTCGTGGCACCCTTTTCACGGGCCGCCACCCGGAACCAATGCACTCATTTTGTTATTACACGTCTCATTATTGTCCTGACACGCTCATTCAAGGCATCGTGGCCTCAGCAAGCTGAGACCCAGCATGTTTCGGACGGGAGCGTGAGATTGCTCGCGCCGCGGGAACGAGCATGTAAAAACAATATCCTACCTATCAGTATATCCGACGTTTGCTTGTAATTCAATTCGGCACCGCCCAGGGAGAGCCGATTATGCGATTCGATATGTTCCCGGCTTTGCCATGAAGAGGCCTTCGACCTTGTGATCCCTGGGATGGTGAACCATATTTCTTCGCCCCATTCGAGGGATTCTCCGTGCTCATCCCTCGAAGGGATAAGACGGAACGCAACACCCCCCAGCATATCCCGCTCATTCGGCCCTCGCACCGCCGATTTGGTTTCAGCAAAAAGAAAACAATAGACGGCGATAACTCCCGGATCCTGGGGCGAAAAAATGATGTCGCGCCTGTGAAAAACTCACCAAAAGATATTGCCCGAAAAACCAAGCCGAGGAAAAGATGATCAGCGAGTTTAACGCCATGAGCACCGATTTTTCATCGCCTCTTCGCCACGGCATTACCGAACGTGTGACGGGCCGCCTGCTCTTAGCGGCGGACCTTCGTTTCCCCGAACTATTACACGCGAAACTCGTCACCTTGCCCTGCGCGCATGCGCGCATTCTGGAGGTAGTGCGGAGGCGCTTCGTCTTCCCGGTGTGCGGGCTATTCTTACCGCCGCCGATCTACCCCAACCCATGTCCCATTTGGGATCGGTCGTCGCCGACCGTCCGCTCCTCACAGTAGACGAGACCAAATATTTTGGCGAACCGGTCGCTGTCGTCGTCGCGAAAAGCGACGCGGAGACCCGAAATGCCGCGGCGCGAGTGCGCGTGAAGTTCGAGGAGCAAAGAGGGGTCTATAGCCTCGAGGAGGCGCTGGCCGACGGCGCACTACGGGGGCAGGATCCCGCGCTGCGCCCGGATAGTCCGTTCCGAAACACCAATATTCACAACGAATGGCGGTTCCGTTGGGGAATTCGGACGAAGCGACAACGCCGTTGGAAATTGAGACCGAATACCCCTATCCCATGGAGGCGCATTTTGCCATCGAACCCCATGTTTTCATCGCCGCCCCCGCTGCCGACGGTGGCGTGAGGGTTTGGAGCACGCTTTAGCATCCCTATCCGCTCCAACTGGCCTTGCAACAGGTGCTCGGGTTGCCACGATCAAAAATCCGCATGACGGCGACCGAAATGGGCGGAGCCTTTGTTGGGGGCAAAGGCTACCCGAAATTCAAGCCGCTGATGGCACGGCTCGCGCAGCATACGGGGCGTCCGGTGCATCTGCGCTGCACCCTCGAAGAGTCCTTCCTCGCGGGACTCTGTGCCGCTTGCCGAGTGCGGATGCGAACAGGATTCAATCGAGATGGCCACATGGTCTTCAATCGCGCCACGGCCGATTATCTGATCGGCGTCTATGCCGACATCGCTGCGCGTTTTGTCAGCAAGACCGGTTATCTAGCCGGCGGCCCCTACTCCCTCCCCATGCGGACGCCACAGCGCGAGCCGTCTTCCCCACACCCCGCCGGCGACGGCCTATTGGGGCTTCGGTGCGCCCCAGTACCTGTGGGCGCTGGAGGGTCAGATGGAAGAAGCGGCACGCCGGGTCCGCCTTGACGCGCTCGAAATCCGGCTGCGGAATTTGCCGCCCAAAGGCGCACCGCTCGTCCCCGGAGATTTGCCAGGGGACGGTGACTGGCGAACAGGGTTGCGACAGGCGGCCGAAGCCGTTGGTTACCCCCCCGCCGCCGCCATCTCGAGGACGCGGCCTGGCGATCGGCATCAAAACCCCGCGTTCCGGTGCCATCGCGCAGGCCATGCTGCGAATTCATCCCGATGGCAGCGCGACGGTGGTTGCCGGCGCCACCGAGCTGGCCCCTTTTGACGCTATCACCGCCTCCAGCCGTTCAACCGTGTGCATAGGCAACGGTCTTCTGGATGCCTGTGCGGACGCCAAGCGCCGTTTGGCGGCGTTGGCGGCTAATCTCGATGCCGTGCCGCCGGAAACCGTGACGGTGGAAAACGGCTGCGTACACACGCCGACCCGTACGCGCGCATACGGTGAAGTCATCGAGAAGGCATATGGCGCAGGTGAAGAGGGCGTAATCGGTCTCAGCGAGTTTCGGCAGCGACCCGATCCGAAGCACCCGCTGGGCGGGCCCGTGTTATTCTATGAAATCATTTACGTCGCCACCGAAGTCGAAGTGGATAAGGAGGCCGGACAGTACGAGGTCACGAATCTAGCGACGGTCGCCGATATCGGGAAAGCCATCCTTCCTCTCTTTGTGGTAGGCCAGGACAAGGGCAGCGCCATGATGAGCCTCGGCCAGGCGATGATGGAACATTTACTTTTTGACGCGCGCGGCAGGCCATGCAACCGGGGCGCGCGGGATTATCGTATCCCCACCACGATGGACCTCCCGCGGCGAATGACGTCGCTGCTGTTGGAAAATGCCAACGGCCCCGGCCCCTTCGGCGCGAAAGGGTCGGCATCGCCGTCGCGCCGGCCATCGTCGACGTCGTTTCTGCCGCATCGGGCGTGCGGTTCAAAACCTTGCCGATCACCGCCGAACGCGTCTGACGGGCCTTGAACGCGCGACCGGCGGAGGCGTGAGGATCAGACCGGCCCACTCGCCATCCCCGTCGCGTCCAATTTGGCTCGCCCCCAGACGAAGATACGCTTCGACCACGGTCTCCGCCTCCGATTCACGAACTCCGCTGAGCACAAGCGATCGCCGTGCGCACCGACAGAACATCGGTGCCAGCCTGATCAGCAGATCGCCATAGAGATTGGCGCAAATCACTTCAAAACAGCCGCGCAAAGAACAGGCCAGAAGATCGCCCTCGCGAAGACACACGCGATTCCCAACGCGATTCCGACGCACATTAACTTTCGCCTGCGCAACCGCCTGAGGATCGTGATCCAGTGCCACTACCCGACGAACCCCCAGCTTCGCGGCTGCGATGGCGATAATCCCACTGCCGCAGCCGGCATCGAGCAAAGACCCTGGCGGATCCATTCGACACAACTGCTCAACGGTTTCAAGACAGAAACGCGTCGTGAAATGATCCCCGGTGCCGAAACTCAGACCCGGTTCGATTCTCACGACTCGCCGGTTCGGGGGAGCCGAGGTGGTCTTTTCCCAAACCGGCCATATCAACAGTCGTTTGCCGACGCGCAAGGGTTTGAAATGGCGTTGCCAGACAACAGTCCAGTCGCGGGGCTTCACCACGTGCAACCAGCACCCCCTCACCTCCGGCCATTGCTGGACCATAGCGGCAGCACGCTTGGCGTCGAGTCTTTTCTGAAAGTAGAGATCGAGCCAGGCGCGCTCCACACCGGGCTTAAGCAGTTGAACCGGTTCGACCCTCAATGCCTCTCGCGCTCGCTCCGCCAGATTCTCGACGTGATAAGCCCGGCACACAATCGTCATCGCGTGCCAGCACCGTTTGTGGGGAGAACGGATGGATCGGCTCATGGGGGGCGGACACTATGCTAAGAATCGTTTTACGCCAAGCCTGAAGATCGGAAACAAGAATGGAACCGGAGCAACAAGGCCTCACGATGAGGCATTGAATCCTGTATTTCGGGAAACATCTGTCCGATTCATGGTTCACGGCCTGAAAGCATAGCCGCTTTTTTTCCGGGCCTGAGTTTTAGTTCGCGTTCTTTTCTCGTTCTCAGCGCCTCGGCGGCGAATCCTCCCGCGGCACACCCGACAAAGTTCCTGCCGAAGATCAGCGATGAGAAAAGCCATCATGAAGCTTGCGGAGTCCAATAGGGGATGCCCGGTTGAAGGAACGGTGCATCAAAAGAATCGGAAAGAACCCGGGACGTCACGGCGAATCGGCCGAGAAAAGCGAGATACTGCCCTCCAGGAGCCTCGGAGCGCTGAACAGCAAGGGATGTCGTCGTCGGCGGCGCAGTCAAGACATTGAGGTCTTGCGGTTGTTCTCAATTTCGCATTTTTCCAGAAAGGATGTTACGATCGTCGTTCTATGACATCACGTATGAACCACCGGATGCCTTCCAATGGTGAATCATTCCTCCGCTCCGCGATGCGGAGGATCATTGTCGGCGGGTGCCTCGCGATGGTGTATATCACGGGCGTCAACAGTCCGGTCACCACAGAGTATTTCCGTGCCATCGGCGCTGACGAATGGCATTTCGGCCTGATCGGCGGCATTCCGTTTGTTCTCCTGGCAATGCAGTTCATCGGCGCGGCGATGGTGAACCGGGTGGCGTGTCGACGTCGGACTTTCTTCTTTTGCCTGGTTGCCTGTCGCTTGGCCTACCTTCCCATTGCCTTCCTCCCGTGGGACCGCCTCGGCTTGAGCACAGACAAGAGGATGATGGTGGTTTCCGGCCTACTGGGGCTCAGTGCCCTGTTGCACAATTATGCGGTGCCCTTCTGGTTCTCGTGGATGGCCGATCTGATTCCGCGACCCATACTCAATCGGTTTTGGGGCCGACGGCAGTGGGCGATGCATACGACCTGGGCGGTATCGTTCATTGTGCTAACCGTCTATCTCTATTTCAGCCGCCAGTCGCCCATAACGATTTTTCGCACCCTCGTGGCTGTGGCCGTCGTGGCGGGCATGGTGGACATCATGCTCTTCATCCCTGTTCGCGAGCCACCGAACCTGACAGATTTTTCCCTTTCTTTTTGGCGCGCATTGTGGGAGCCATGGCACGATGCCTCCTACCGTTCGTTCGTGCGTTTTTCGTGTGCCTGGTCGTTTGCCACCATGTTTGCCGCCGCCTTCATGCAGCTCTACGTCCTTAAGGTCATCGGCCTCGCCCCCTGGAAAACGGCCCTGATCTGGTGCTTGCAGGGTATTGGCACAGGGATGGTTTCCTCCGGTTGGGGGCGTATCGCCGATCGACACGGACACCGCCCTATTTTCAATCTCTGCATCATGCTGAAGTTTTTGATCGTGATCGTGTTTATCGCGTTGACGCCCCAAAATGTCTCGTGGTTGCTGCCCATCACGCTGTTCTTGGACGGCATGCTCAACGCCGGGACGATGGTGGCCAGCAATGGCTATATGCTAAGCCATTCGCCGCAGCGAAATCGCTCCATGTTCATCGCCAATATTACCGGTCTTGCCGGTCTCGCCGGCGGCACGGGGGCGATATTAAGCGGGGCCCTTTTGAAGCGCATCGGGGCGGAACCATGGTCGTGGGGGGGACGAAATTGGAACGCTTATCAGATCGTCTTTGCCCTGAGTCTGGTGATGCGCGTGCTTTGTATTCCCCTGGTACGACGCATCCGAGAAGACCGCGCTGCCCGCCCCATACACGTGCTGAACGATCTCATCGGGGACTTCCCGTTGCGATTTTTGAGGTTTCCTATCGGCCTCTATCGTCACTTTTTCCCTGATGAGGAGCCCCATGCGTCCGCATCGGAAAACCGAAATGACTCCCCCGGCGCCGGATGATAACCGGCGCAAAAGGCCGCCCCTTCCATGGCGCGGCGTCCCTCGGGCTGGACTGATACCAGTCGCAACGCATCCTGCCCGCACGCCACCACAGGGCCGTTCCCATCGATCGCGATTACCGTTCCCGGCTCCCCCCCTCCTTGCTCCACAACGGCGGCATGCACATGCACCAGGAGGCCGCGACGGGGCCAGCGAAAGAATGCGCCGGGCCAAGGTTGGAACCCCCGGATGCGATTGCGGATCTCAATCGCCGGAAGAGACCAGGTGATCCATCCATCCTCTTTCTTCAGCTTTCGCGCATAGGTGGCCTGAGCCTCATCCTGGGGATGGCGTGGGGCTGTTCCCACCCCAATCAGGTGCAGCGCCTGAATCAGCAGCTTCGCACCCAGCTCCGCCAGGCGCGCCGAAAGAGTCACGGCCGTGTCATCGTCGGCGATGGGAACGGTCTCGGCGAGAATAACGTCTCCGGCATCCATCCGCTCGTTCATATAGATGATGGTCACGCCGGTTTCGCGCTCGCCACGGGCGATAGCCCATTGGACCGGCGCCGCGCCCCGATACCTAGGAAGACGAGACGGATGCACATTGACCGCGCCCAAAGGCGGCAACGCCAGCAACGCCGGAGGAAGAATCTGCCCATAGTCAGCCACAACGATGACGTCCGGATTCAACGCCGCAAGCTCTGAGACCCACTCAGGTGAAGCCACCTGCTCCGGCGCCAAAATCCTCGAGCCAAGCGATCGCGCCAGCGCCATCACCGGGCAAGGCGCCGGCTGCAAACGCCGCCCGCTGGGTCGCTCGGGCTGCGTCACAACGGCGGCCAGTTCGATGCTGGGGGTCTCCGCAACGATACGCAGGGAGGGACAAGCCAGTGGTCCCGATCCCATGAAAAGGACACGCATTCGTTTCACACCGTTTAGGTAGCCTACAACGGGCTGTTGGAAAAGCATAGAGTTCAGCATTCTCGCAGATGCTTCGCAAGTCCGATCGAGCGGGTCAGAGCTAGATGGCATCGACTTGATTCAGAGAGAAAGATCGGAACATCTGAGTTCCAGCGGCAGACATCTCCGCGCTTCCGCGGAGGGACTTGTCGGAACCGTCGTATTCTTCTCGATGCCAAATGGATCGAATTGTTATGATGCCTATTCTACGAAATTGACCTCTCTTCATCCAGAATCAGACCGGGCCCAAATAAGTGCCGGACACTGCGAGCCCCCCCTGTGGCAGGAAATCGAGACTTTACCGCCTTTTGCCTGTTTTCGCTCATCATCCATCGCGGACAACACCGATGATGGCTGGCTGTGGTTTGATCGGCCTGCCACACTCATTCGTGCGGACTCGCTCGTCGAGATTCCCGCGGTTCTCGAAACGTTGGACGCCGCAACAGCAGACCATCGCTGGGCCGTGGCTCTTTTCGCTTATGAATCCGCGCCCGCGTTTGATTCAGCGATGAAAACCCGCCCGACCGGTCCGGGGCCTCTGGCGTTATGCGCCGTCTTCGATCGGCCCCCGATCCGAACGGCGGAGCTGCCACCGGCACCCCCGGACCCTGATCCGCCGGCATGGCACGCCGAGATGAATGCCACCGACCACGCGCGTGCGATCCGCGCTGTCCGCCAACATATCGCGGCGGGCCATACCTATCAGGTCAACCTCACGTTTCGCCTGCGTGGACCTGCACCTCGTGACCCGTGGGCGTTGTTCCGAAGGCTGGCGCGAGCCCACCCCGCGCCACATGCAGCGTGGGTGGCGCTGGAAGACTGGATCGCAGCTTCGTTCTCGCCCGAGCTCTTTTTCGGCGTCGATGGGACTGAAATAGTTTGCCGGCCGATGAAGGGCACATCTCCCCGCGGCCGCTGGATACAAGAAGACGACGCGCTGCGGCGCGAACTGGCGGGTTCCGAAAAAAACCGCGCGGAAAACATCATGATTGTGGATATGGTGCGCAATGATCTCGGGCGCCTCGCCCCGCCCCACACTATCCAAGTCGCTCCTTTGTGCGTCGTAGAGACCTACCGCTCGGTATTCCAGATGGTCTCCACGGTGCGGGCGCAAACCACAGCGCGGCCCTCCGCCATTCTGAAGGCCTTATTCCCGTGCGCCTCCGTCACCGGCGCTCCCAAGATCCGCACGATGGAGATTATCGCCGAACTGGAACGTTCTCCGCGCGGCCTTTACTGCGGCACGATGGGTTTCATCGCACCGAATCGACGCATGAAATTCAATGTCCCGATCCGTACACTCATTATCTATCCACCCGCACGCGTTGCGGAGTACGGCGTGGGCGGAGGAATCGTCTGGGACTCCTCCGCGAAATCCGAATACGCCGAAGCGCATGACAAGGCGCTTGTGCTCACCCGGCCCGATCCGCCGTTCGATCTTCTGGAAACCCTGCGGTGGCAACTCAACCGTGGACTTTTTTTGTGGCGCGAGCACTTCGAACGTCTGCGCCGCTCGGCGCAATATTTTGGATTTCCGCCGCCCGATGAAGCGGAGCTCTTGCGCCTCATTCAAGAGGGCGTTCTGGCCTGCGAAGCGCCCCTGTTGCGCATCCGACTGCGGTACCATGAAACCGGTGCCGCACAGGTGAAAATCGCACCACTAACCCGCAACGGTCCACGCGCCCTTGCGCGCATAGCACTCGACGATCGGCCCACCGACGTGCGCATCCGATGGCTCTATCACAAAACCACCCTCCGAGCGGTCTATGAAGCCGCCCGCACCCGTCATCCCGAGTGCGACGATGTTGTTCTCTGGAATGAGGCCGGCGAAATCATGGAGTCCACCATCGCCAACATCGTCGTATTTCTGGACGGCGAATGGCGAACACCGCCGATCGAGTGCGGTCTCCTGCCCGGCACGATGCGCGCGCGCCTGTTGCGTCGCGGATGCGTCAGGGAAAAAAGAATCTCGCTCGAAGACTTTCGTCGAGCCGAACGCATTCTTCTCGTCAACTCGGTTCGCGGCCTTCGGCCGGCCCAGCTGATCAAACCCTGAGATCTGTCCGTTTCGCCGCACCCCTTCGAGCGACTGACGGCGACCCTGCGTCTTTGGCGCGCTCGCGCGCGAACGGAAGGAATCGTATCCCCCCGCCGGCGATGGCTAACGCAACCAGGGCGGACCAGACGCAAGCCCCCAGCGCCAACGCAATGTCCATCGGACCCGCACACCACAGCATCCCTGCGCCCACATAAGCGGTCGCTAGCGGCATGATCACTGACGCGGCTTTCCAGCGTCCCAAAGCCAGCAGAACATGCACTTGCCAATAGACGAAACCGAGCGGCATCATGGCGACCAGCAGTGCTCGTAACAAACGCAATTCGCCGTCGGACGGCGCGCGTCCCGTGAAAAAAAACCACCACACCGCGCCCAGGAGTCCGGCGAGACCGCTAGCACCGAGCGTCAATCCGGCCGCATAGATGGCCGAACGGCGACGGAGCGCCGCCCGTTTCGATGGATCGGCGGCTTGAGCGGCGATTTTCGGAAACACCGCCAGCGCGATCGGCATCGGCAAAAAGACCACGGCGCGCGCAAGCATGGCCGCGCGTGCAACCACGTCGGCGTCCTCCGGGAGAAGACAGAGTTTGGCCAAGGGCGTATCCGCGCTCAACAAAACGCCGAAAGCGACCCACGCAATCAGGGAACGCGAAAAAAAGCTGGTGGCAGCGCGCACATTCCGAGCGTCGAGATTGCCGCCCCTTTCGTTGGAACGGACGCGCGCCCGGACAATACGCCACCCGACGAATCCCAGCCCCAAAGAAATAGCGATGCCGAAGACCTGCCCACCCAACGCCGAACCTGCCGTTGCCGAAACACCAAACACCAGCACGACCGCCGCGACAAGTCGGATCACACCGAACGCCTGCGTCGAGACGGCAAACCATCCGAATGCCTCGACCCCTTGCAATGCGCCGGCGAACAACGGCATAAACAGCGACAGGGCGACCAGCGCCCCCGCCGCCACGACCAACAAGGGATTCCCTTGGGAAAACGCTGCAGACATCGGCGTGGCAAAGGTGAGGGCAATAAACATGATCGCGACGGCGGCGGCCCCCAGTACAACCGCCCACCGGCCGATGATGCGCCCCAACACAGCGGGGCCGGCGCCCGCTGCCCACGCGCACACCGCTTGGCGGGCGATGGCGACGCGCAAGGCCTCCAGCGGAGAGGACGCCACCAGCGAAAAGCTCAGCAGCGTCGCCATCGTTCCATACTCGACATCGCTGAGTCCGCGCATCATCGCCCACTGAAACAGCAGATTGGACGCGTTGCCCGCTTGCGAAGCCGCCAACAACAGCAGGCTATGGCGCAGTAGTGCATCTCGGCGGATTCGCTCTATCAAACGCGTCATGGAACGCCTTTTTCCCCCCGGCGAACAACGAGTGAACGCCACGCAACGAGGCACCTCCGCACCGCCAGAAGGCTTTAGAGGACCCCCTTGCTCGAAGGCACGCCGTGCGCGCGGGGGTCTCGGGCGCACGCCGTCCGGAGCGCCCGCGCGACACCCTTGAACACCGATTCGTAGGCGTGGTGCGGTTCCTGGCCGTACAAGTGCGCGATATGGAGATTCATGCGCGCCTGGACCACGAAGGCGCGGAAGAACTCCTCAATCAGCCCGACGTCGAAGTCACGGATACGTTTTTTGCGATTGGCGATTTCATAGACCAGATAGGGGCGGCCGCCGAGGTCCACGGCCACAAGGCTCAGCGACTCATCCATCGGCAACACGGCCCACCCATAGCGCGTGATGCCCGCCCGGTCGCCCAGCGCCCGATTCAGGGCGTCCCCGATCACGAGCCCCAGGTCCTCCACGGTGTGGTGATAATCCACCGCCAGATCACCGGTGGCCCGCACGGTCAGATCGAAAGCGGCATGCTTCGCCAACAGTTCCAGCATGTGGTTCAGAAAAGGAATGCCCGTCTCGACGCCCGATCTCCCCTCGCCGTCAATATTCAGGCGAATGAGGATATCCGTTTCGCGGGTTTTTCTTTGAACCTCCGCCGCGCGCTGTTTCATGGGCATCCTGTTGCGCTGGTCTTGGTCCGTCGTATCACAGACGCCATCGCAATCCCAACTGTAGTCCCCAGGCCTCTAGCTTGTTATCCCGCAATTTTCCTTCGTCGAACGAGGCCTCACCCGTCATCAAATCAGGTTGATAACTCAGTGTGGCAGTGACCGAGAGGCTTTCCGAAAGCCGCCGTTCATACCCCAGGGCCGTCAGACCAGTGAGCCCGTTTTGGATGTCCACCTTGCGATCCTGGTCTCCAACTCGAATCTTCACATCCGAGTCCGCTATATGATAGCGCAAGCCGGCTTCCAATGTCCACACGTCGGAGGCGCTTTCGAAGAGCAGGCCCACCCAAGACACGCCGAGCGACAATAGGGAAAGCGAACCACGGGGTCTGGCCCCCCAATCCTGGCTGTCGGATTTCGTGCTCCAACGCTCCAGACCGATGGAGAGCGCCACTCCCTGCACATCCCAAAGCCAATGGCGATACTGTGCCTCCATGCCCGCGCCAGACTTGTAGACATCGAAATCTCCCAACCCTGGCCGCAAGTACGAAACACCCGCCGACCATTCGATCGGATAATTCTCAGAGGATGATGCCTCCTGCGCTGAACTCACGGCACCAGCGACCAGCGCTCCCATCGTTATTCCCCTCACCAGCATGGTTCCAATCATTTTTTTCATGTTTATCGCCCCCTATTTTTTCATACTTCGGTCAATATGCTGCCGCAACCCAGCAAAATCAATTCCTGATAAGCGGGCTGCAATGGGCCATACACCGGAACTTCATGCGCCGTCGTGGACACATAGAAGCATCAGGCGCAGCCATCTGCCGCCGACATGGCTTTCAAAACGAGTACGAAACGCCGACGCCCCACGCGGAGTGGCCAAGCGGTATGACGCCATGGAGCGGTTCAGTGATGAGCGTGCCGCGCTGACGAACGCTGAACGTCGCATCGGTCTCCACGGATACCCGACGGTAGTACACATCAAGACTCCATTGTTGGTAGAGGCGCAGGGCACACCCGACGTACCAGAAAAACCCGCTCCCGCCGTTGGTTTCGATTACGCGCCGACGTGAACCGCGCGGGACGTCAGGACATCCCATCTCCACCCATATGGCCTCATCGGAGTAGGCCAGCGCCCACCACGGCTCCGCCTCAAAGGATACGTCAAAGAAACAATGGCCGACACCGGCATAGGGTGTAGCGCGCGTTGCGTTCGGCCAGCGCGCAGCCAGGCCCAGCATCGGACCGGACGCCACAAATACGCCGTCGCTATGACCGTCTTCCGCGGTGATCGTGCGGGCGGCAACGCGGTCCCAGGTCAACTCCGCTCCAAGCCATGCGAGAGGCCACGCTTGGAGGAATGGGCGGACGGAAAACGAATCACGGTCTTCCCGCAGCTCGTTGATGGATCCGAGAAAATAACTCGATCGCTCCGCGTCATAGGTTTCATGGCGCGTGTCTTTCAACGTGAACGAGGTGTAGCGCGCACCGAGTGTCAGACGATCTCCCAGCCATTCTCGCCACTGATCGGAGGCAGAGAAAGGAGTGGACGCCGGAGCAACAAGACTGCGCTTGATGCCATCGTCCAGCGAAGGCCTCGAGAAAGCCTTTGCCCCGAGCGGCACCGCTCGGAATAATGGTGATTCCGTCGGTGTGGGACACCGCTCTCTTTCCGCCGTTTCAGCGGCGCACACGATCTGCACGACGCCAAACCTCAGGATTACGACGGTTGCGAGGAAACACATGGTTCGCGTATTTTTCGTCATCGGACACCCCCTTTTCTGTCTCGCGGCCTCACGGACGGCTCTCGAAAAAGGCGAGCGCGATTTTTCCACCGAAATATCGAGTCGTATACGCAAGACACGATTTATGATTCCGCTGAAAAACCCTAATGTCGCATAACTCCAAATTCGTAATGTTCGCCAGAATGCCCTGTGCGGCCCGATCCCCAATCGGTCCTTGTGTTTTGATCCCCTGAAAATCATTGCAGATCGCATTGCGAATGGGTTTTTCAGCGGAATCTACGTTGAACTCGTGCCCGCCGTAGCCTTCCCTCATTTCCTTGTTCGCGTTCTCCTCGTTGGCCCGCGGCCGATAGGTGCGCCAGATCTCTTCGGGGGCCAACGCCGTGTCGTGGGTGACCAGCACGCTGTAGCGATACTCGCGGTGCTCCTCCAGTTCCCGGAACAGCATCGGCTGTCGGCCGCCGGCCTTGGGCCGGGTGGGGAGATGCTGGCGAATCACCACCCACCGCCGCGCGTCACTTTTTCGTGCTCC
>CALLML010000026.1 GCA_938005705.1 uncultured bacterium | reverse complement strand
AAAAGCAGACAGTCTGTAGGAGTATTAGTCATTGGAAAACCTCGCATGCCGTTTTGTGTAACGGACTAAACGATCGCATGTTACAGAGGTTTTCCAATACTATTTTCCAACTATTTCATGCCCCTTCGTGAATATTCCGGGCTAAGGGCCTGCGATTGCATGGATCGGATGGGGACGTGGGGATGGCGCCCCGCGTCCCTTCCACACCACCGAACGTGCGGTTTTCCGCATCCGGCGGTGGAACCGGCAGCGACCCTCCGCGAGCCTCCGTGAAGTCCCACCGTACGATGAACCCGTATTGGTGTAGGGTGGTGTTCCTCAAGGCTGGTTCCAGCGCCCATAGCCGCGCTGCCGCCCAGGCCCCAAGTCCCGTATCAACCCCGAGCGCCTCGCCCAAGCACGCCCAGCCGGCGCAGGGCGTGGATCCGCCCTTTCGGCGTCTTCCACCGAATCCAGAAACACTTCCGAATGGGCCGGCCAATCCCGCCGCGGAGGTTCTCCACCTCTCGCCGCCACGTTACGATGGAAGGGACGCTGGTCGAGTTGCGTTGCAACGCCGGGGCCGGACGGCGGGTCGAAGACCTATTACAGCGCGGAGGGCGGCGTGGATCGTGCTGCGGGAAAGCTTCGGGAAAGCGGCAGCGAACCCCCGAAATCAAACCGCATGGTGGGAGGCGGCCCCGGAACGGTCAATCGCGCTCTTGGCGCGAGGCCGCAAGGCATGATAGCTTTCGCCGCGCAGGCGGACGACCGCTTGGAGGAAATAAATCATGTCGCATCGTATAGTTCTCGCCGGCATCCTCGGAATGGCGGTCTTGGCGGCGATTGCCACCCGCGCACAGGATTCCGCAGCCCGCGTCTCCGCGGCGGAATCGGACGCGCCGCTCGATATCCGGGCGGGACGCATGGAATATGACGAGGAACGCCGCCTGTTCATCGGGCGCGAGGGGGTCGTGATTTCGCATGAAAAGACGCTTCTGCGCGCGGATTATATGGAGATTCATCGCGACACGCGCGACGTCCATGCCCACGGCAATGTGATTCTCCTCCGTCCTGACGGCTCGGAGTGGCGGGGCGTCGAGTTGACCTACAACCTGCGAACTGGGCAGGGTGATTTTGGGACCTTCACGTACCGTTCCGCTCCTTTCCTCGTGGAGGCGCGGGAGTCCGCACAGGAAACCCCACGCCTCATTCGCCTGCGCGGAGTGAGTCTCACCACTTGTGATCAGCCGCGTCCGCGTGAATTTGAAATCACTTCGCCGGAAGCAACGATCACCGATCGGCGATACGTGCGCGGGCGACACGCCATCGTTTGGTTGGGGCCGGTCCCGATCTTTTACCTGCCGTTTTACCGGCGCGATCTGCGGGACGAAAACCGCTGGACCGTCACCCCCGGCTACACCTCGCGTTTGGGGCCCTTTCTGCTGATTGGTTACCGCTATCCGCTCATGGATGACCGAACGTGGCGCGGAATCTCACAAGTCAACCTGTATGGTCGGCGAGGCATCGGCGCGGAACAATCCTTCCTTTGGCGCCGGCCCGACGACAGCGCTCGTGGAGAGGCGCGTATCTTCGGCATCCGCGATCAGCGGCTTTTCCGCGATGAACGCGAGCGCGAGGAACGTGAGGCGCTGCTGGACGACGATCGGCGGCATCGACTACAGTTCCGCCACACCCAATCCCTTTCACCCGCCGATACGCTCTATGTGGACCTGACGCATCTGAGCGATCCGTGGGTCACGAAAGATTTCCTCCGCCGCGAATATAACCGACAGCCCATCCCCGACAACCGCATCGTCTGGCAACACACGCAACCCGATTATACACTCTCGCTGCTTCTGCATCGTCGGCTGAACAACTTCTATGACAACGTAGACCGGATGCCCGAGGCCCGTCTGATTATTCCCGCCGCTCCCCTTCTCGACAGCGATATCTATTACGCAAACGAAACCGCCGCCGCCCATCTCGAGCGGGTTCATCCGCGCGGTTCAGAGCAAACCGATTATGCCGTCACGCGGGTGGATACGACTCATCAGTTTTCCTATCCGGGTCGATATTTCGGTTTTCTCTCGCTCACGCCGAGGGCCGCGTGGCGGGGCACCTGGTACTCCAAGACGCTCAGCGAACCTCGCAGCGTGACCAATACGGTCACAAATGTGGATGAGGAGGGCCTGGAGGTGACGACAACCGAGGTCGCGACAACACAATCCGAGGAGGGGGCCACCCTGCGCAACGTATTCGAACTCGGCCTCGAATCCTCTTTCAAGGCGTTCCGCGTACTCGATGAGGGCCAGACGCTGTGGGGCAACGGCCTGCGCCACGTCGCGGAGCCGTATGCCCGCCACACCTACATCCCCGAACCGAATCTGACGCCCGAACGGCTATATCAGTTTGACTCCACCGACCGGCTGGACCGGGCGCATCACATACGTTTCGGCCTGCGCAACAAGCTGCAAACACGGCGGGCCGGGCGCACGGTGCACGACCTCGTAGATGCGAACCTCCATACGCTTTTCCGTATTGAGAAGCGCGGAAATGAGCGCGATTTCGACACGATCAACGCCGATGTGCGCCTCCGACCGGATGATGGTTTCCGGCTGGACTTTGACGGACAATACGATCCCTATGAATCCGAAATCACTGCATTTAACGCCCGCATGACGTTGAAAAACGTTGAGGAAAGCCGGTGGGATTTGGAGTATCGCTATCGCGCAAACGACCGCAACCAGGTGCTCAGCGAAGTGACTCTTCTCCCGCGCCGGCCCTGGACGTTCGGCTTCTCGCATCGGTTCGATGCGGACGAAGGCCGGCTGGAAGAGCACGGCTACTGGGTGCGGCGGCGCATGACATGCGTGGGATGGAGCATCGGTTTCACTCACGAACCTGCTCGCGATACTGCTGACAGGGATGACTATCGCGTGTGGTTCCGGCTCTGGCTGCTCGCCCTACCGGAATGGGGCGTGGACATCGGCGGTTGACATGGATGGTGTGATGGCCGATCCAATCCAGTCCGAGGTCGTTTTCGGATCCCATCCGGGCAGCGGTCTCGTAGCCGTATCCGGCGTACCGGCGGCCGACGGCGGCTTTGACATGCGACTGTTCATCCGCCAGGGCGATCGTCTCCGTGAGGAGCGCGCGCGCTTTCGGCCTTATCTATGGCTGGCGGACGCCGCCCTCGCGGCCGGGGCCGTCAAGGCCGCGAATATACGAACGCTCGACGGAGATGCGCCTCTGCGCCATCTGGCGGAGTTCGACGACTGGCGAACATTGCAACGTGCTGTCACCGCGCTCCGCGAGGCCACCGACCGCACACCCACCGCGCCGGATGCGCCGTATCTGTTGATCAACGACCCCGTCCAGCAATTTCTTCTTGCAACGGGCCGCACATTTTTCAAAGGCCTCACGCCCAACGACGTTCGGCGGATGCAGATGGACATAGAAACCTATACCGAACCCGGTTATGAATTCAGCAACGCCGGCCGGGAAAGCGACCGTATCATCGCCATCGGTCTCGCGGATAACACCGGTTGGGAGGAAATCCTTTCGGGCGCAGAAATGAACGAACGGACGTTGCTGGAGCGATTTGTCGAGGTCGTGCATGCGCGCGATCCGGACGTGATCGAGGGCCACAACATTTTCTCGTTCGACTGGCCCTATCTCATCGAACGCGCGCGCCGTCACAGCGTAAAACTGGCGCTCGGACGCGATGGATCTGAACCCGCGGTGCGTCCGGGGCGGTTTGTCGTGGGAGATCGTACGCTGAACTATCCGCGGGTGGACCTAGTGGGGCGCACTGTAGTGGACACATACTTCCTCGTGCAGTTATACGATCTTTCCGATCGTTCGCTGCCGGGATTCGGGCTCAAGGAGGTCGCTCGGCATTTCGGATTCGCGGCTGACGATCGTGTCTATCTCGACGGCAGTGAGATCGCCGAGGAATGGCGCCGGCAGCCGGACCGCGTACTCGAATATCTGCGTGGAGACATCCGCGAAACACGCGCCTTGGCCGACCTGCTCACGCCGGTGTATCACGCGCAGGCGCAGATCCTGCCGTTCGTCTATCAGGACGTGTGTCTCCGCGGCAACGCAACCAAAATTGATGCGCTGATGATTCGCGAGTATTTTCGGCGCAGCCGCGCGCTGCCGATGCCTCAGACGCCCCGCCCCTTCGAGGGAGGGTACGCGGATATTTTCTTCACCGGCGTGGCTCGCCCCGTTCATCATTGCGACGTGCGTTCGCTCTATCCCTCCATCATGCTCCGCGACCGCATCGCGCCTCGCTCGGACGACCTCGGCGTCTTTCTGACTTTGCTGGATTATCTTCGCGCCTTTCGCCTCGACGCGAAGCGCCGGGCGCGCGCGGCCTCCGGCGCCGACGCCGTGTATCTGGGCGCGCTGCAAAGCACCTTCAAGATTCTCATCAACTCGTTTTACGGGTATCTCGGATTCGGAATGGCACGCTTCAACGACTTCGACGCCGCCGAGCGCGTTGCGTCGCGGGGCCGGCAGATCCTGCGCGACCTCATCGAAGCCATCCGGCGCAACGGTGGCGAGCCGATCGAGATTGACACCGACGGCGTGTATTTCATTCCGCCGCTCAATGCGGACGGTCCC
Organism: uncultured bacterium; assembly: GCA_938005705.1. Taxonomy (GTDB): domain Bacteria; phylum Verrucomicrobiota; class Kiritimatiellia; order PWTM01; family PWTM01; genus CALLML01. The sequence goes on along the minus strand of CALLML010000026.1, from coordinate 18,905 downwards.
GCTCTCGATTATTTTCGGACGGTGGTTTCTCGGTCGCTGCCGGAGGGCATTGAGATCGAATTTGACGGCCAGTACGAGGCAATGTTCAGCTACAAGATCAAGAATTACGCCTTGCTCACCGCTGACGGGGAAGTGCTTATCAAGGGGGCGGCGTTGAAATCCCGCGGTTTGGAACCCTATCAGCGGGACTTTTTGCGCGAAGCGATCGCCCTGATTTTGCGGGGAGAGGCCGAGAAACTTGATGGCCTGGCGCGCGAGTACCGAGAGAAAATCGAACGGCGCGAATGGCCAATCCGCCGCTTGGCCAAGACCGAACGGCTGACGGAGGACCCCGAAACCTACCGTCGCAAAGTCGAGAACACCGGCCGCGGCCGCAACGCTGCCTATGAACTGGCGTTGCAGTCCGGTCGGACCTACCGCGCAGGCGACGCCATTTCCTATTACGTCATCGGCGATCGTAAAAATGTTCCGATTCACACTCACGCGCGACTCTTGTCCGATTGGGACCCGGCGCATCGCGATGAAAACGTCGCATTTTACGTCGCGCGACTGGAAGCGCTGGCCGCACGACTGCGCGCATACGCCCGGGGCGAAGGCGATGCGGAGAAAGAGACCGGCGATCAGAAGGAGATGGAACTATGAGCTCAGCCCATTGTTTTGGCCGCCGAACACACCGCTGCCGCGAATGGGGGAGCGGCTTCACCCTGATCGAGGTGTTGGTGGCTATTTTCATCGGCGTCCTGCTGGCCGGCATTGTCACCATCAACGTCGTCCGCTACGTGACCGAATCCCGCGTGAAAGCGGCCCGAATCCAGATTCGGGAGCTCAAGGGGGCCGTCGAACAGTACATAGTGGAGCAAGGCCAGCCACCGACCATGGACCAGGGCTTGGAGGCGCTGGTGCGCGCGCCCACCATTCCTCCCCTGCCCCACAAATATCCCCCGGGCGGCTATCTTGGCAGTCGGCGCGTTCCTCGCGATCCCTGGAAGCGAGAGTATGTCTATACCGTCCCCGGACCCGATGGACAGCCCTTTGAAATTATCTCCTATGGAAGCGACGGAAAACCCGGCGGTGAAGGCGACGCCGCGGATATCAGCAGCGCGGATCTCGGCGATGATCTTTAAACGGGATTGCCGAAGCGGTTTCTCGCTCGTGGAGGCCGCCATCGCGCTGGTCGCCGCCGCGTTGTTCTGCGGCGCGGTAATCATGGCGGTCACGACGCTTTATCGCGCCGACGAACAACGCCTTCGAAACGCTGAGGCGGCGCTGGAATTCGACACCATTCTCACGCGTCATATCCTCGGCGCGGAATCGGGCCGGTCAACGGAGATGACGCCGGGTTGGAATCTGGAGACGATGGACAGCCTCGATGGTAAGACGCGCATCCGGCGCTACCGCTTCACGCCGGAGAACCGGCCTTCGTTGCGGTTTGAGATGGAATTGCGGATTCTTCCGCCAGCGCCCGCATCCTGACAAGGTTTGCGAAAGTTGCGGGGATTTTGGGCGGAGCAATGGAACACAAGGCTTCCACCGGTTCGGGCAGAGATGGCCCAGTCTCCGTGGCTGTTTCCGCTCCGGTCTGCCGCCAAGCATTTCTCTCGAATGGACAATGACCGGCACACCTGCCAGACTGCGCGGGAGCGACAAGGAAGGAAGAAACAACCATGTGGTTTTACGCAAAAGACGACCGGCCGATAGGACCAATTTCGGAAGAGGAGATGACGGTGCTGATTCGGGATGGCGTCGTGACATCGTCAACGCTGGTCTGGAAAAAGGGCATGGCCGACTGGCAGGACGCCGCAGGCGCCGGCCTTCTCGCGCGCGCCGCGACGGAGGGGGTGGTACCGCCCGCACTTCCGACCGGACCGAATGCCAGCGCCGGCGACATGACGCTGGCCGTGTTGACCCACATCCTCTGCCTGTTTGCCGGCTTTTTGGCGCCGTTGGTGGTTCTTCTGGCGACGCGGAACCGCTATGTCAAAGACAATGCGCGGCGGGCGATGAACTGGCAAATCAGCTGGATCATTTATATTCTTATCGCCTTTTTGTTGTCTTTCGTTTTGATCGGTATCCCGATCCTTTTCATACTGATCGTGCTCCAACCGATCTTCTGCATCATCGCGGCGGCGAAGGCGGCCAATGGCGAGGCTTGGAAATACCCGATGGCGATACCATTCACGGGGCGGTAAACGACAGGCGATGGGGCCAGCAGGCGACAGCGAGAGGGATTTTTTGGGGACCGCTGTTGCTTGACCGGCGTGGCCAAAGGGAAACTCAGGTTTCCGCCAGCATCTCATCCATCATGGCCAGATAGTTTTCCACACGGCAGTAGTGGGCCACGGAATTGGATGTGCTCAATAGGATTCCGCCGACAGGCTCCATGGCCCATACCTGTTTGACTTCGCGCACGGCATGGCGGACCTGTTCCGGTGTACCCAGCGAGAGCAGGTTCAAATCAATGTTGCCCTGAAATGCCAAGCGGTGCCCCCAGGTCCTCTTCAGCGCGCGCAGATCATATAGCCCCGGCGGCAAAGAATGAAAGGAATTGACACCGCAATCGGCCAGATCACCGAGGATGCAGTTCAGATTGCCACAGGAGTGAAGAATAAAGGGGAGGCCCTGTTCGCGGCACAATCGGCCGATTTCGGCGAAGACCGGAAAAACGAACTCTCTCAGATCCGCCGGCGAGAGAAAGGGACCGGTATTGAAGCCCAGATCGTCCGACATCCAGAACGCGCCGATATCGGGGATGGCCAGACACCGACGCACCGTCCCGATCGCCCATTGCGCCCATTTGTCAAAAATGGCCTTCACGAGCGGACGGTCGTCCATCAACAAATAACAGAACGGCTGCAGACCGACTGTCCACGTGACCTTTGAAAAGTAAGCGCAGCTCAAAAAGGCGTTCATTTTCATGCCGGGCGGCAACAGCGGGCGATACACATCGAATAGCGAGAGATCCGTATCCTCCGGCCGCGGCCAAGCGAAGCGCTCGAAATCCTCCCAGTTTTTCACCGGGCCCGACTGCTCATTGATGAACCCACGCGGCGACGTTGAGCCCCCGGACATCTCGGATGTGAAAAGGACATGGCCCTCGCCGAAGACGTTGCCGGGGGTCACGAGCACGTTAACGTAATCATAACCCATTCGCCACTGAAACTCGACATGGTGCGCCGGCCCCCACTTACTCGCCGGCACCCCCAGCACCGCCGTCATAATCTCGATATCCGCATGCTGCTCGCCGGCGGCGATTCGATCGGTGCGTCCTTCCCGCATGACCGACCGGCGGAAACGTTCATAATCGCATTGAGGCTGTGAAAACGGCACCCGTAATGACGACATAGACAATCCCTCCCATCATGAATGGCTTTTCGCATTCGTTGGTTCATTCTCATTCGTCCACAACGAGGATCGGTCCCAGACCGTCAACCCTGATCGAGGCGACACCGTCGGTACGAATTGCCCAATCAGCCAACCCACCGAATAGGTTACCGAACAGGAAAAGGGGAAGAAGAAGATTTCGTCCATGGCCTGAAAGTGCTGGGCTATCAGCGTGAGACCGATGGCCGTCAAAGCGCCGAAGAGCCACCCCGTAAAACACGTCCTTCGATTCAGCATTCCCAGCAAGAAAAGGGCCAACACCGGTGCGCTGAAAAGACCCATGATCGTCAGAAAGGATTTGACCAATCCGCCGATGGAGGACGCCCAGAAGGCCACACCGGTGGCGAAAACGCCAAGAACGAGGGTCAAGCCACGCGCGAGACGCAATCCGGCGATGTCCGAAAGCGACGGATACAGAGGACGAACAAAATCATTCACAATGACTGCCGAAATCGAATTGATGCCGGAATCCATGCTCGACATTGCCGCCGCGAAGATGGCGGCAATCAAAAGGCCGGAGATGCCATCGGGAAAACGATGAATAATGTACCATGGCAAGACGCGGTCGCCGGTGAGCCCCTCGGGTAACACATTCGGATGTGTTTGCGCCCACGCAAACAGGCCGAGTCCCACAAACAGCAACAGGGAAATGATAAAAACATCGGTCAGGGCGTTAAACAGAATCGCGCGAACGAGACCCCGGCGAGTGCGCACAGCCAGAAGGCGTTGAACGGTGACCTGGTCGACGCCGTAATCCTGCATCAGCACGAAGAAATATGACACTATTACGGCCAAGCCGGTCATGCGTCCGACATCCCACGTCAGATCAAAACCGACCAGCTTGTTCGCCGAGCGTGCCATCTCAAGTACCGCCGCCGCTCCACCGGCCACATCGCGTGGAATCCAGACGGCTAGCGCGACGATGCCGCCGATCATCACGGTAAACTGAACGACGTCCGTCCAAACCACCGCCGATAATCCACCGAGCATCGTGTATAGGGTGGCCAGTCCGCCCATTAAAAGGATGGAGGCCCAGAGCGGAAGACCCGACGTTGTTGAAAGCGCCATGCCGGGCGCATAGATCACCAAACCGAGCCAACCCAGACGCGCCAGAAGAAAAAGCGCGGAGACGGTCATTCGCGCCGAGGGGCCAAAACGAAGCGCTATGTATTCATAGGACGTGCTCAGTTTAAGACCCCGATAGAAAGGATAGAACAAGCCGATCAGAACGGGCGCCACTACCGGGCTCATCAAGCTGACGACGATCAAAGCCGTGTTGGTGCTGAACGCCATACCCGGCAAGCCGAGAAACGTCGTGGCGCTAGTTACGGAGGCGTACATGCTCATGGCGACGGCTAACCAAGGGAGTCGCCTGCCCGCCAAAAAGAAATCCTCGGTCGTGCGCTGACGTCCGGCGTAACGCCAGCCGACAATCACCATGCCCGCCAAATACACGGCCAGAACCAGCAGATTGAGCGGGGATAAAGTCATGGTTCGCGACTCAAGCGGATGCCCTGCCGCATAAACGCGGGCACGTCAATATCCTCGCCTTCAAAATAAGTCGGCTCCATGTCTTTAAACCGCCCCTTTCCAGGAGTTTCCAAGGACAACCGACCTTGTACCGGTGTCTGGGCCGTCTCCTTCTTGATCTTCTGCTCTGCGGAGGTCTCCGTAGCTGCGTCACCAGCCACTGCGGGAGGCGGCTCTGATGGCAAACGTTCGGTGGCCAGCAGCGTCAGTCCAAGCCGTCCCTCGTATTCAGGGTCAATTGCCGCACCGATATGGAGTTCGACGTCCGATCGCGCCATGTCGCCGATGCCGTGAAAGAGGCGATCCACCTCGCTCAAGGTCAGATCTGGGCCGCCTACTGCGGCGAGGAGCAACCCGCGCGCGGACGATACGACATGGCCCTGCTCAAGCAGGGGGCTTTCGCGCACCCGTGCGATCAGGTCTGCCACCCGATTGTCTCCGGCGACCTCGAACGCCGCGAGCGTGAGGGCGCTCTCCGCTCCGCGCGCCATTCGCCGCAGGTCAGCCAAATCCACATGGATGAGCCACCGCTGGGTCGTCAGACGCCACAGACTGCGCAACGCAGTCGACACGACGTCATCCACCATCTCGAACGCTCGCGTAGCGGGGGCCTCCGCGCCCACCCATTCAAACAACCGTTGGTTTGGAATGACGATAACGGCGTCAGCGGCGGCGCGGATGCGGCGAAGACACTCCTCCGCGCGCCGCCGACGTCCGGCACCTTCGAAGAAAAACGGCAGCGTACAAATCGCCAGCGTCCATACTCCGGCCTCTCGCGAAAGCCGGCATACCACCGGCGCGGCCCCGCCCCCAGTGCCGCCACCCAACGCGGCTACCACGCAACTCCACCGGACATCCGGCCAAAGGCCGCTCAGATCGGCGATCGATTCTTCCGCCGCGCGCCGCCCGAGCTCAGGGTCACCGCCGGTGCTGAGGCCATCGGTCGTCGTGGCGCCGATTGCCACACGACGCTCGATGCCGCAACGCTCCAGGAGGGCGGCGTTGGTGTGTACGGCGGCGAGATCGGGGACATCCCGCCATCGCTCGTACAAGCGCGAAAGGATGCGAATGCCGCCCCCACCCACTCCCACAAACCGGACTCGTCCGCTATTCATCCGCCGCGCGCCCCCTGTCCCATGAGAATACGCCAGATCCACCCGCCGAGTCCGCCACGCCCCGAACGCCCGCCGCTGATTTGGGCGTAGCGAAGCAGACCGACCAACGTCGCATATTCGGACTCGCCGGCGACTGCCAGACCGCTCACGCCGCGCGGACGACCGATGACACACGGCATGTTGAACTCGCGCGACACCAATTCCGGCAGCCTCCGCGTGTGGGCGCCGCCGCCCGTCAGCACGACACCGGCGCCTAGCCGAATGATGACCCCCCGCCGCTCCAGTTCCTTCTTGACGATGCGCAACAGCTCCCGCCACCTTGCGTGCATAATCAGATGCAAGTCGCTCAAGCGCACCGTGCGACCGGGGAACCCGCTTTCCGCCGGCAGCGAAATCGTCTGATGCCGACGCTCCAGGTCCGGTTCGGCCGCTCCATGCTCGATTTTCAGCCGCTCGGCCTGGGCGTGGGGGATCCGCAGACCGAGCGCGATATCATTGGTGACATGATCGCCCCCGACGGCAATCACGCCGGCGGCCGCGACCGTTTGGTTCGCATAGACCAGATACTCTGTTGTGCCGCCGCCGAGATTGAGCACCAGCACGCCGCCGGCCTTTTGTTCGGGTGTCAAGGCGCCGAGCGCTGCGCACAGCCCACTGAAGGCGACGTCGGCGACTTCCACCCCCACTCCCTGGGCGACCCGCATGGTATTGCGCAATAGGGCGCCCTCCGCGTGGATAATCAGCATGTCCAGTTCGAGCCGGGACCCTTCCATGCCCTCCGGATTGACGACTCCCTCCTGGTCATCCACGTAGTAGTGCTGCGCGATACTGTGGAGAGTCAACCGTTCGGGCGGAAGGCTGACATTGCGCGCCGCCGCTGCCACGTCTCTCATTTCCTCGCGTGTAATTTCGCGCTCTTCGTTCATCACCTGGACGATGCCCCGATTGACCTGTGCTCGGATATGGCCGCCGGACACAGCCAGGTGCACGCGGGCGATGTCCACGCCGCTGTGCTCTTCGGCGCGTTCCAATGCGCGACGCACCGCCTCCGCCGCCTGCTCCATGGCGACTATCAGGCCCTTGCGGACACCCGCAGATCGCTCCTCGCCAACCCCCGTCACCACGAGCCCGCCGTCCTCCCTCGCCTCGCCAACCAGCGCACGGGTGTACGTTGTTCCGATTTCCAGGGCTACAATAGGGGGAATACTCGGCATTTCACACTTCCATGTCTTGAAAACCGTCCGTTTGATCGTCGTATTACATACGGGTGCCGTTAGGGGTCTCGACCCGCAGACCGCGTACAGGAAAAACCTCCTCGGTCGTCAGATCGATCTCCAGCGGCTCCGGGCCTCGTGGCAGGCGCTGATTTTGGATCGTCGTTAAAATGGTTACCAGCCGTCGGAGTTTCGAAGCTATTTGAGTGTGGGGCAACAACGCATGGTCGCCGTTATCGAGCTCGACAATCAAGTAATCGGTGGGCGATACATCCACCCGCCGAATGCGAAGAGATTGGAAAACCCTCGTCGTCTCGCACAAATCAAGAACCGTCAACGCCGCCAGAGCCGCTCCACTGCTCAGTCGCTGGCCCGGGCGCAGTAGTCCGGTCTCGTTCAACCCCACGATCAAGGGAAGACGCTCAGCGGCGAATTTGGGTCCCAGCAGCACCCCTTCACGGTCCACCGCATCCGTGTAACCGGCCTGTGCCAAGGCGACACGGGCCAACGGTGAGCGTTCAGCCACCCGCACTTCGATCGTATCGGGCAACCGCCGCCGCACTGAAACGGATCGAACGGAGGGCAGCCGCAACAGGAGCTCGTGCGCCTTTCGAAGATTCACCTCAAATAAATTGGAAACGCCCACAAGGCCGGCGAATTCCACGATTTGATCCGCGGTCAGTCGCCCATCGGACCGCGCATCAATAACCCGCAGGCGATAACGCGAGTTCTGGACGAACAAGGCTTGTCGGACGGCACGCGCAACCATGCCGATCATGACCACGATGCCGGCGAGAACGAGCAGGGCCAACAGCCATGCGCCCCATCGCTGAAGCAACGAACCACGTCTTTCCGAAGCGCGAACACGGACAAAAATATCCGGTTCCTCTCGGGGCGCTCGGCGCCGGACTCCGTTTCGCCGGCTCCCATTAGTGAAATTGTACCGCATCGCGCTTCGCTGTTGCTCTCCGTGCGTCGTCCGCAGCCTCAAACGTTATCATCGCACGGACGCGGAATTCAAGATGCGATCGCATAATTCCGGAAAAGAGATTCCCGCTGCCGCAGCCGCTTTGGGCAACAGGCTAGTCTCGGTGAATCCGGGGATGCTGTTGAGTTCCAAAACGTAGGCGCGTCCGTTCGCCGCAAGTCGAAAATCCACGCGACCAAGCCCCGCCGCGTCAAGCGCCGCAAAAACGCGCAAGGCGCACGCCTGCAAGGAAGCGCTCTGCGCTTCTGAAAGAGGGGCGGGGACGAGATAGGTGCTGACGCCGGACGTGTACTTGGCCCGATAATCGTAGATGCCGCCCGGCGCGACGATTTCGACCACAGGCAAGGCCTGGCTATCCACAATGCCCACCGTCAACTCGCGGCCTTCGATAAACGCTTCCACCACCACATCGCCGCCATATTGCGCCGCATCGGCGAAGGCGCTCTCCAATTCGTCCATTGCCCGCACCGCATGGCAGCCGATGCTGGATCCTTGCCGGGCCGGTTTCACAAAAATCGGCAACGGCAAAGGGGGCGATGATGGCCGTGTATTCAGCGTCAGCCCCGGCGGCACCGGAAGACCGACCTCGATGAGTCGTCGCCGCGTTTCCGTCTTATCGAACGCGAGGCGGCACGACTCCTCGCTTGAGCCAGTGAACGGAATGCCTCGCTCTCGCAGGATTCGTTGCACGCCCCCATCCTCACCGAAAGTCCCGTGAAGCGCCACAAACACCACGTCGCATCCATCCGGGATGAGCACCTCGTTGGCGGATGTCACATCCATTTCCACGACCTCGTACCCGCATGCGCGCAAACCACGCGCCACCGCCGCCCCGGACCGCAACGACACGTCGCGCTCGGTCGAAATACCACCTTTTAACACACACACCCGATGAAAACGCCGATTCATGGTTTTCCATTCTTTCTCCCCGCGTTGAATATCAGAACCCCCTCGCATCACAACCGCGCGGACGTGAGATACAAACACGGGGGAAGCGATGGCGCGGAATCAGCCTCCGCCGGCCGCCCACTCCGCGCTATCCTCAGCTACATATCATTCGAGCCGGATAAGAACGTCAAGACAAGCCTAGCGGAATCTCCGAGCCTCACGGTTAGGCGAGCAGACTAATGCCTCTCAAACACCATCAGCAAAACGGACGGTCCTTCGCCCGCCCAATAGGGCTTTTGCCGCCCCTTGTGGTAGCCACCTTGTCTCGCAGTGCTCCGCTGCGGAACAGAACGTGGATTGCAGACCTGATCAGCCGATCATTTTCCAAGGCCATGAAGCAAATTCCGGGTGCGACAAGTTTAGCCTCAGGGTTTCTTCCAATGTCAGCACATCGCGGCTTGCCGAACGCGATGAATTCCGCTAGGAAGAGCTGGTCGACGCACCCGTAGCGCAACTGGACAGAGCATCAGACTTCGGATCTGAGGGTTGCAGGTTCGAATCCTGCCGGGTGCGCAGCGCGCGCGGTGGATGGATAACCGCATGATTCCTCTTCGAGATACGGTTCCGAGCCGATGCCTTCCGGCGGCGACGATTGGCCTTATCGTCGTCAATATCCTGATTTTTTTGCAGCAGCGCGGTCTGCCGCCGGCTCTCCAGGAGCGGTTTGTGTACCTGTTCGGCCTTGTGCCGGCTCGTTTTACGCAGCCGGCATGGGCGGAGCGTATGGGACTGCCGCTGGCGGACTGGTGGCCTTTTCTCACCCACATGTTTTTGCACGCCAACTGGCCTCACCTCATCGGCAACATGTGGTCGTTATGGATTTTTGGCGACAATATAGAAGACCGTATGGGCAGCGGGCGCTTTCTGCTATTCTATCTTCTGGGGGGTGTGGCGGCGGGCCTCGCGCAGTTTTATATGATGCCGACCTCGCGCGTCCCGATGGTCGGCGCTTCGGGGGCGGTTGCCGCGGTGCTAGGCGCCTATTTCTTGCTTTATCCGACTGCTCGAATCATCGCAATGTTTCCCGTGTTTTTCTATCCTTTCTTCTTCGCCGTCCCAGCGGCTACCTATCTATTCTTCTGGTTCCTTTCGCAATGGTGGGCAGCGGGGCTTTCCCAACTGATGCCCGCGCGTACGGGCGGCGTGGCCTGGTGGGCCCATATCGGCGGCTTCCTCTTCGGTCTGTTGGCGCATCCATTCTTCACCGCCCGACGCCGTCCTTGCCGGCGACGATCGCGGGACGAATGGGCTTGGGAGGAATTCTGGCAGCGCTGGTGAAGACGTCGCATGCCGGCGCGGAAAGGAGAACGGCACATGGACCTCACGCAACTCGTTTGGCTGTTTTTCATGGTCAGCGCCCTCCAACCGGTGCTGAAACAGCGCGTGCTGGAAAGTGCCCGTCAACGGCTAATCGCCCGCATTGAAGAAAAACGGCGATCCCGCGTTATCCTTCTCGTCCATCGACAGGAGACGATGAGCCTATTGGGGTTTCCGATTATGCGTTACATTGACATTCAGGACGCAGAGGCGATCATGCGCGCCTGCGAACTGACCGATCCGGACGTCCCGCTGGACATCGTTCTGCACACGCCGGGCGGCCTTGTGTTGCCTTCGTTGCAGATCGCGCGCGCCGTCCGCGCTCATCGGGGGCGCGTGACCGTTTTCGTCCCGCACTATGCGATGTCCGGCGGAACACTCATCGCCCTCGCCGCGGACGAAATTGTCATGTCGCCGCACGCGGCGCTGGGGCCGGTAGATCCCCAGATCGGCCAGTTTCCCGCCCACGGCATTCTGCGCGTCGTCGAACGCAAACCGGTGGCAGAAGTCGATGACCAGACACTGATTCTCGCCGATATCGCTGAAAAGGCGATCGCGCAGTTGAAGGAAAATGTCGCAGCGCTTCTGACCCGCGGTTTGTCTCAGACGGACGCGGAGCGGATCGCCGATTTGCTGGCGACGGGAGGGCGTTGGACCCATGATTACCCGATTACCGCCGATACCGCCCGCTCTCTGGGTTTGCGGGTGAGCGCGGACATGCCGCCGGAGATTCTTCAACTCATGGCGCTTTATCCCCAGCCAGCGCGTCGGCAGAGTGCCGTGGAATATTTGCCGGCGCCTCGGTCCCGGCGGGACACCTCCGCCAATCGCTCGTGAACAAACGAATGGAAAACGGAATACGGAAAGCGGCAGAGGGCAAGTCCTGGCCGGTGATCACCTGGGGCGCTTCTGCACGGCGTGCCCTGCGTCCTCGCGAGGGTATCGTTATGGGGCGGGCCATCGTGCTGGAGTTTCTGGCGATGACGATCCCCCTAGCGATGGCGCAGCCGCGCGAGCCACGTTTATCTTTTCGTTCGTCTGTGGAGGTGCCGGCGGCGGGTTTACGTTTGCCGGCACCTCCGGGCGCAAAGGAAGTGGGATTGCCACCGACCGTGATGCGCACCTATAAGGACGGCCAGGGGCGGTTGGTGGAAATGCAGTCGCCCCGCGATTACTGGGTTTCTTCACAATTCCTCGGCCGCTGGGAGAGCGAAGCCGGATTGCGCATGACGCTGGCCGTTCCCATGGGGGTACTGCCGTCGAAATGGCCGCGGGCCCACATACTGCCCTCGGAGTATGAAGCGGTCATGAGGGGGGTGGCGCCACCCGCCGACGCAGAGGAGTGGAAACGATGGGCGGAAACCTGGACGGGATCTCCCCTATCCGAACCTCTGCGCGCCTTACCGCCGACGACGAACCTCCGCGCCGCACAGCTGTTTGTGTTCGGAGGCGCACCGCCCCTGCGCCGCGGACTTGCGTTCGCGCTGCGCGCCAATGCCTTTGGCGTCGATCCTCAGCGTTGGTACTTTGTGCTCTTCGAAATGGCGGAGACGGCGGCTGCCGAAACGCTCGAGCGCGAAATTATCCGTTCATTTTTGCCGAACATTGCGGCCGCCGCTCGCCCATCGGGCGCGATTGCGTCCCCCGTCCAAAGCCGATCTCCTTCCACATCCGCGACTGGCGCGACGGATGCCGACGCCTTGACGTTGAGCCGGCAGCGGGCCTTGGACAGTATTCGGGGACATCGCGATTGGTGGCATACGGAAACGCCCCATTATGTGTTAGTCTCCAATTTGAAAGGCAGCCGGGCCTCCGCGGTGCGGCAGATTCAGGAAGAGATCGAACCGCTGCGAAACGCGTTTGCCGCGCTGGTGCCACCGGTCGTGCCGATTCGGGCAGTCAGCATTGTGCGCGTCTTCGCCGACGGCGACGGTTACGTGCAGTGGGTGGGCCAGGACAAGGCGTGGTCCGGCGGCATGTGGATGCCGGACCGCGGCGAGCTGGTTGTCCGCGCCCGGGAGTGGGGTAACGCTCGGGAGCAGCGGGAATGGTTGCGCGGCACGGTGTATCACGAGGCTTTTCACCAGTATCTGCACTACGCGACGGGCGGACGGGTGCCGGCCGCCTGGTTCAATGAAGGGCACGCGACCTTTTTCGAGGGTGCGGAAATCCGCGACGGAAAAGTGATCGTCGAGGAAGAGCTGCGCTACGCGGCGATGACGCATAAAATGGTGAGCGAAAAACGGCTTGCCATCGCTTCCGCGTTTCAAATGACGTATCGGGATTTGTATGAAGGCCGCGCGGGCGCGGTGCGGGCCGAAAATTATGCGCGGTGCTGGGCGATCGTCTATTTTCTTCGCAAGCATGCCGAGGCCGCGCCGGGTGGCCCGTTCTCGGACTTTCATCGGCGCTATCTGGAGACCTTTGGGCGAACGGGCGACAATAACCAATCGCTCGCCGTGGCGCTGGGCCCCCAATCGATGGCCGATCTCGAAGCAGCCTTGATCGAGTTCTGGAATTCGCCCTCCGCCCGCCGCGCGGCACGCCGGTTCGATCCGTGGAGCGCCGGGAAATAAGAAAGAGAATGGTTATCGTCAGTTCAGTCAGCCCAGGCGGGACCGTGAACGCCCGTGGATCCAAAACCTCCCTCGCCGCGCTGGGTCTCGCCCAGCGATTCCACCTCGCGCACCTCGGCGCGTATCACCGGCTGGATCACTAGTTGCGCGACACGCATGCCGGACGTGACCTTAAATGGTGCCGGTCCGTGATTGATCAAAATGACGCCGATTTCGCCGCGGTAGCCTTCATCAATGGTGCCCGGACTGTTTAGTAGAGTCACCCCATGGCGAAGGGCCAGTCCGCTGCGGGGGCGTACCTGGCCCTCGGTCCCGGGGGGCAACTCGATCGCGATTCCAGTGCGCACTTTTCGCCATTCGCCGGGCGGCACCTCGCAGGATTCCGCCGCGAACAGATCAAGACCCGCGTCGCCTAGATGGGCATAGGCCGGAACGATCGCTTGCGCGCACAACTTCTTCACGTTTAACCGCATTGAAATCACTACCTTTCCGCGTCGCTGGAAATTTTTCGATCGCGAGGAGATAATAAGAACAAATGAATCCTCCTCCAATCAAACTTCTTTACGACGGCCAGTGCCCGATTTGCCGCCGGGAGGTCCGATGGCTTCGGCGAACCGATCGTCAGAGTCGCATCATCTTTGTGGACATTTCCGCGGCGGATTTCCGTCCGGAGATCTACGGACTGGATCGAGCCTCTGTGCAGGGTGTTCTACATGCGATTCTGCCGGACGGCCGCGTGGTCCGCGCGATGGATGCGGTACGAGTTGCGTACACCGCTGTCGGAAAACGCTGGCTTGCGGCGCTTACAGGCTGGCCGATTTTTCGTCCTGTGTTTGACGCCCTCTATCGTCTGTTCGCCAAAAATCGGCATCGCATGGGCCGATGGTTGAAGGCATTCTGAAGGAGCGGGGCGCTCATCTTGAATTCGGCTCCAAACCCTCGTGCCACTCTTCACGCTAGCAATTGCCTTCATGTTTGTTGGTCGGTTATTGTTAGTCTGTTTGCATGACCGTACCTGACGGAGCGGAAACATGATTGTCAGTTTTATATGTCCGCACTGTCAGACCCGCATTGAGGCAGACGCCGAGGCCGGTCCTCAGGTGATGTGCGCGGCCTGCAAGTGTCTGACCGAAGTGCCGCCGCCACACGTTGCGCCAAACACGGTCATCGGGGGTTACCGTCTCATTCGGCGCATCGGGCGCGGCGGAATGGGCGACGTTTATTTCGCCTTTCAGCTTTCATTGAAGCGCGAGGCCGCCCTTAAAATCCTTCACCCGACCCTGAGCCGTGACCCGGTTTTTGTGAGCCGATTTTTGCGGGAGACACATTTGGTGGCCCGTCTCGATCACCCCTATATTGTGAAAGCCTTCAACTCCGGCGAAGACATGGGGTTCCATTATCTGGCGATGGCCTATGTAGACGGTTCCCCGCTCGACCGCCGCATTCGCCAGCGCCCCCTGCCTGAAACCGATGCGCTCAAGATGGCGCTTGGTATCGCTCAGGCGCTCGATTACGCATGGAACGAACACCATCTGATTCACCGCGATCTCAAGCCGGCCAACATCATGCTCGAAAAAAACGGCAGTGTCCGATTGATGGATTTCGGAATATCCCTTTCACTGCTGGATTCGCATGCCCGCGTCACGCGACCGGGTTTGCTGGTGGGAACGCCGAACTATATGAGCCCCGAAGCGTTGGTCGGACAAGCTGACCTGGACTTTCGCTCGGATGTCTACGCGCTAGGAGCGACGCTCTATCATGCCTTGACGGGCCGTCTACCCTATGCTGGACGAAATCTGGCCGAAACTCTTCGGCAACGCGGAGACAACACGCCTTTGCCTCATCCACAGGACGAGAACCCCTCTCTCTCTGAACCCTGTGTGGCACTGCTCACCCGTATGCTCGATCCGGTTCCAGAGCGGCGTTCCTCCTCGTGGGCGGAAACAGCGGAAGATATCCAGCGCGTCATCTTCGGGGAAATGCCTCGCCACACCCGCGAAAGCGATTCGGCACGACATTCGTCGGCGCCTATCACGACAGCTTTGCGGCGATCCTCTTTCGCTACGCACGTGTTGTCCCGTCGGCGGCGGATCATGATTGGAGTTCTCCTGACCATTGCCAGTGCTTTGTTCGTGCTAGATGTCTGGCTCATCCTGCGCTTGATTTTGCGACGTTGACTCCAGAAAAGCGATGCCGCCATTGTCACAGCCTGCCGAAACCCCGCGTGCATCACGAGCCCTTCAGACAATCTGCATCAATCGGGCGCGGCCGCAACGAAGCCATCGCGATATGCCTTTGCAGCCATATCGCGCGCGCGTCGAATTAGACGGCGGGCTTGTTCGAGATATTGCTCTCTCGACCATGAAACTCCGGCCAATCCTTCCCGCTGGGCCTGCAGGCCGACGGCAGCGGCTTCTTCGACGAAGACCTGAAAATCATCCATGGACGGCACTATGCAATCGGGCGTCAGGCGTTCGCTGACGCGCCCGGCAATCGCATCGGCGGCGGCAAAACACATGCCGTCGCTGATCGTTCGAGCCCGGGCGTCGAGGGCACCACGGAAAAGTCCGGGAAAACACAGCGAATTATTGACCTGATTAGGGAAATCTGACCGCCCCGTCGCGACGACCGCCGCGCCGGCTTCGACGGCTTCCCACGGCCAGATTTCCGGCACAGGATTGGAGCAGGCGAATACCACCGCCCCCTCTTTCATCGAAGCAATCCATTCGGGGAGAATGACGCCGGGGCCGGGTTTCGAGGCCGCGATAACCACATCGGCGCCGCGAAGCGCCTCCGCAATGCCGCCGCGTCGTCCCTCCACGTTGGTTATGTGGCAGAACCGCCATTTGGCGGGATACCGCTTCTGCTCCGCCTCGATGTCCGAACGCCACGGACCCAGAATACCTCGACTGTCCACGAGGCGGCAGCGTGAGGGGTCCGCCCCGCGCGCGAATATGAGTCGTGCGGCGCACGTGTTCGATGCGCCAGCCCCCACGAATGCGATCACCACCTCGTCCAGCCGCTTGCCCACCACTTTCAAGGCGTTGAGGAGGCCGGCGAGAATGACCGTCGCCGTGCCTTGCTGGTCATCGTGCCACACGGGAATCTCGGCGCGCGCTCGCAGACCGTCGAGGACCTCAAAACATTTGGGCTGCGCGATATCCTCCAGGTTGATGCCGCCGAACGGCGCCTGTATCCGAAGAACTGTTTCGATGATTTGATCGGCGTCCTGAACGTCCAGGGTGATCGGAAATGCGTCCACGCCACCGAGATACTTAAACAGGAGCGCCTTGCCTTCCATCACCGGCAAAGCCGCTTTCGCGCCGATGTCGCCCAGGCCCAACACGCGGGACCCGTCGCTCACCACGGCGACCGTGTTCCATTTGGACGTGTATTCGTATACTTTTTCCGGATCGGCCGCGATGGCGCGGCAAGGGGCGGCAACGCCGGGCGAATACCAGATAGCAAAGTCATCGAAATTACGTACCGGACAGCGAAGGCCCGTTTCGATCTTGCCCCGATAAAAGGGGTGAAGACGCAAGGAGTCCTCATAGGGCTTCTCTGTTTGTTTCTTTTGGGCGTCCGCCTCAAGCGAACGCACGGCGATCTTTTCTTTCACGGGTTCTCCTTCCGGACAGCGGTTGGCCAGGGCTGTCCCCATTGATTGTGATGCAACTTGGCTGGATCAAAACGGTTCTCTGGAGGCAGACGTTCGGCTGGGTGACCCACCGCCATGAGGGAGAACGGCACAATAGGATCGGGAATCCGCAGTACACGGCGTACCACTCCAACACGTTCTTCGAGCGGATACAGGCCGATCCAGACGGCCCCGAGTCCCAACGCGTGAGCGGCTAGCAGAAAATTTTCTGCTGCTGCCGCGCAATCCTGCGGCCAGAAACCCGGCGCGCGTTCCCGTACCGGTTCGGCGCAGATCAACACACCGAGAGGGGCCTCGCTCAACATTTCGCAATGTGCCATCTCCCTCCCTAGCGCGCGCAGGCTCCCGCGGTCTTCGATAATAACAAATTGCCAGGGCCGTGCGTCCATCGCAGACGGCGCAGCGAATAGCGCATCCAGCAGCTGTTCGATCATCTGGCGCGAAACGGGTTCTTCCCGATATTTCCGAATGCTTCGCCGCGTAGCGATCGCCACCCGAACTTCCATGATGTGTCACTCCTAAACTTAAACTCCATGCCTTGCTACGACGGCGTTGTTAATACCAGAGACGGGCACGAATTGTAACCTCAAAGCAGCGACCTATTGCTTCTGTCGGGACTGTGAGGGCACATATTTCATCTAAAGGCAATCGAGAATATTGGTATATCCGAAACGGCAGCAGGCCGTGTTCTCCTTGCGGGCCTCTCAAGTCCATTGTCCGAGGCATGTCGGTGGCAAGCCGAGGACGGTTCCAACAGGAGTCCAGTCCCCATGCAAGAGACTATAACAGGATTGTCGCGCAAGGATTCGCACCGTGTGTCTATTCGTCTCCTTTTGTGCATACGGTTTGCCCCACCTTCGAAAAACCAGCGCATTATTGCCTGACCTTGGAAAAACAATGCGAAACGGAAGAGATTGGTTTTTATCCGGCAGCGAGTTTATAATGTCTCTGTCGGTTCTCAGTCGTGAAAACATTATGGGCCCTCAAATAATCAAATGGCTGGCGCTTGGCTTGTTTTGCTTTCAAGGCGCCGCCGCGGAAAAGGCGGATGACCCGTCTTCCGCGGTGAGCGAGGACAACATGCCTGCATTCATATCCCGTATTTTCGTTGCGCGCCAGTTGCCGCCTGATGCCATCGTTGAGGGCATCCTGACGAAGTCCAGCGAAGTTTTTTATTTGTATCGGCATCCGACGCGACTGGAGCGTTGGGAGCGCTATATTTCGGATAAGCTGAATCTGTCCCGATTGGGTGGTCGGGACAATGCGCCGGAGGGGCATTTGTGGAATTGGGAAGCACAGCAGCGGGCGCGTCTAATGTTGTGGGCTCTGATTTTTTCGGGCTCATTTTTGTTAGTCATGGTGGGCATCGTTGCAAGGGGAATCCGGTGCTCCCGTGAGGTCTGGAAAGCCGAGGAAATGGCCTTTGTGCGCACGTCCGTAACCCGGCCGGCATCGGCAGCACCGGTGTTTTCAGCTGCGCTTGTTCATGCGCCTGCACCGGTCCAGGCGGCGCCTGCGCGAATGGAGGATACATCGGCGGATCGCGCGCCTACGAAAGCCGATCTCACAGGGTCCTTGTCAAACATCGGCTTGGAAGCAGTGCTTCAGGTTCTGGCCAGCATCGGGAAAACGGGAATCCTCGATATAAAGGACAAACAAGGCCAATCATGTGGGCAGATCACCTTGCTGGAAGGCAAGCTCATGAACGTTTCAGCGGGGAACGAAAAAGGAGTCGCCGCGATGGTCAAGATTCTTTCCATGGATTCCGGCTACTTTCGCCTGCGGGATTTGACTTCCGTCGAGCGGTGGCGGCTCCGGTTTCACCAGGAGGCGGATCTTATGTCTGTGCTTCTGGATGCGCATCGCGCACTGGACGAGAGCGCCGCCCGCTCCATATCCGGATGATCTGTGGAGGCGAGGGATAATAATGACGGGGTAATATCCCGAATAATGAGCGCGACTGAGTATCCGATGTTTATAGCAAATTCAAGAGGTTCCAAGGGGTTCTGTCAGGTGGGGAAAATATTTCACGCGTAAGGTTTGGCGGGCGAGTCTTCCTGGCCGTCTGCCCCCGTGAACATCGGAGAAAACCGGTAGAAAAGCCTTCTACGAATGTTCTCGATCTGGCCTTTATATGTTCGTTCCCCGCGGCGCGAGCAAGCTCGCGCCGCACGTCCG
>CALLML010000025.1 GCA_938005705.1 uncultured bacterium | reverse complement strand
CTGCCCGTGGTGGCCCTATATCTGGGCCGTCCGCAAAACCCTACGCAGTGGCGACGATGGCCGCATCCCCATCGGTCCTCACCGCGTCCGACTCGAAGTCCCGCCCCGCACGCCGCTGACCCTCTGCTTCCATCCCTCGGGCCACACCTCCGTCTTGGCCCAACCGCCCGCCCCCAACACGCTCCCCATCCTGCTGTTCACCAACCGCCCAACCGAAAAATCCCAATTTTGATCGCACGCAAATTGCACAGTTTTGAAAACTACACGACACGAAAAACGTTTTAGCTTGACCCTCAGGGGAAAACCGACTTGTTACGGCCGATTCCACAGGGGAAACGGGTGGAATGGCGGGATGTCGCGGATGAGAGTATCGGTGGCAAAAGGCAAGCTGACCGAACAGGCTCTTTCAGCGGCGAGGGCGGACATTTCTGCGAACATAAACATGGCCTCCGGATTTTGCCGCAGCATCGCGGCGAGTAGTCTTTCCGCCCGTGTGCCGAGCCGCCGTACCGCCCCCGGCCTCACGGGAGGCACGCAGCTCCCCGATTTGATCCCGTAGCATGGCCGCGCGCTCATATTCCAAGGCCTCCGCCGCCTCCAACATCTCCCGTTCAAGATCGGCGATGACGCGATGAATATCGTAGGGGACGCCGGTTTCGCGCACGACTGCCTCGACCACTTCCTCGGCCTCGCGTTCAACAGCAAGCGCTTCCTGAATTTCTTTCCGAATGCCGCGCGGAGTGATGCCGTGCTCACGGTTATAGGCCAGTTGCCGCTTGCGGCGTTCGCGGGTCACTTCGATCATCCGCCGCATGGAATCAGTTAAGGTGTCCGCATAGAGAATTACGCGCCCGTTTTCATGCCGCGCCGCGCGTCCCGCCGTCTGAATTAAAGCGGTCTCCGATCGCAGGAATCCCTCCTTGTCCGCGTCTAACACGGCCACCAGCGCCACCTCCGGCAGATCAAGGCCCTCGCGCAGCAGGTTGACGCCCACCACGCAATCATAGTCAGCACGCCGCAGGCCGCGCAGAATTTCCACGCGCTCGATCGCGTCAATTTCGGAGTGGAGGTAACGCACGCGGATGTCCAGCCCCTTCAGATAGGCCGATAAATCCTCCGCGGTTTTCTTTGTCAAGGTCGTCACCAGTGCGCGTTCGCCCGCGGCTGCGCATTTGCGGATTTCGCCGATAACATCGTCAATCTGTCCGGTCAAAGGCCGAACTTCGACCGGTGGATCCACGAGGCCGGTGGGACGGATGAGTTGTCGCACCGGTTCGCCGCAGACTTCGCGCTCGAACGGACCGGGGGTGGCGGAGATGAAGAGCATTTGGCCTGTGACGGCAAGAAACTCCTCGAAATTCATTGGACGATTGTCAAGAGCCGAAGGCAGACGGAAACCGTGCTCCACCAGCACGAGTTTGCGGGCGCGATCGCCGTTGTACATGCCGCGGATCTGGGGAATGGTCACGTGCGATTCGTCAATCACGGTGAGAAAATCGCGCGGGAAATAGTCGAGCAGGCAGGCGGGACGCTCGCCGGGTCCGCGGCCGGCCAGGTGCCGGGAGTAATTCTCAATGCCGGCGCAGTAGCCAATCTCGCGAAGCATCTCCAGATCGTATTCCGTCCGCATTCGGATTCGCTGGGCCTCGAGTAATTTTCCCTGCGCCTCGAACCAGCGGACACGCTCCTCGAGCTCTACGCGGATAGCGTCGAGCGCGCCGTTGATTTTATCCTGCGGCATGACGAAGTGGCGGGCGGGCGACAAGACGACCGCATCCGGCGTTTCCTCCACCTCGCCCGTAAGTGGGACAAACCGTTCGATGCGTTCCACTTCATCGCCGAAAAATCGAATACGAATGCCGTGCTCGGCATAGGACGGGAACACGTCGAGCACCTCGCCCCGCACGCGAAAGGTTCCGGGTTCCGGCGATACGTCGTTGCGCGTGTACTGAATATCCACGAGGCGCCGCATCACCTCGTCGCGATCGGCTTCGCCCCCGCACCGCAGCGCCACCACCATCTCCCGATAATCCTCCGGTGAACCGAGTCCGTAGATACAGGATACGGTGGCGACAATAATTACGTCGGATCGGCTCAACAGGGCATCGGTGGCCGCCAGACGCAATCGTTCGATTGCCTCGTTGATGGAAGCGTCCTTTTCGATGTAAGTGTCCGTCGCCGGCAGATAGGCTTCCGGCTGATAATAGTCGTAATAGCTGACAAAATAATGCACAGCATTTCGCGAGAAAAACCCCTTTAGCTCGGCATAGAGCTGGGCGGCGAGCGTCTTGTTGTGCGATATGACCAGCGTCGGCCGCCCATCGCGCGCGATGACGTTGGCGATGGTAAAAGTCTTGCCCGAGCCGGTCACGCCTTCCAGCGTCTGAAAACGCCGGCCGGCCTTCAAGCCGGCGCAAAGCGCTTCGATCGCCTCAGGCTGATCACCGGTTGGCGCGTAGGGTGCGACCAGTTGAAAAGGGCTGGACATACGTCTTGCGTTTTGGCCGTGCTCATGTCGCTGCTATGATGGCGGACGCGCAACCACAGTGGATCCATAATACCACAGTCCAGGAAGCGGTGCGACAATCCGTGGAGCGGAATTTTCCGCGCCTCCTGCTTATCCCGCCTCCGGAAGCAAGGCGTGGCCTTCTCTTCTTTTCTGTCGTGTCTCGAGCGAGATCGCGATATAAGGCATCGCGATGGAGTTTCAAAAAACAAGATGAGAATCCGCCCCGCGCGGCCGAGCGAGCGCGGCAAGCTTGCCGCGCTCATGGATCGCTCATTTCGCTTGCCGCTTGCCGAACAGATCGGTCCGTTTCTCCGCGGCAAACGGATCGGCCATCATTGGGTGACGGAGGAGGACGGGCGGTTGACCGCCGCTCTGGGCTTCTATCCGCACGAATACCGGCTGGATGAGGTCGTGTTCTCCGTCAGCGCCGTCGGCCAGGTATGTACCGATCCCGATTTTCGCGGAGGCGGCCGGATGACATTGTTGCTAGACCGGATACGTCCACTAGCTGACGCGTTCGATTTCGTGTGGCTGGATGGCGATCGTCTCCGCTACGGGCGGTATGGCTGGGCGCCCGGCGGGGTGAGTTATCGTTTCACGTTCACGTCCCGGAATTTGCCTGACCCGCCGCCGGTGTCGGACGTGGTGATAGGGGATCTGGCGGATTTCGCCGCGGAGATTGCCGCCGCGCTCAACGCCGAGCCGCAGGGCGTCCGTTTCGCGCCGGGGGAGACCGTCCGGTTGTTTCGCGCCGGCCGAGGTCGCGACTTCTGCGTGGCCCGGCTCCATGACACCTTCATCGTTTTCAACAAGAGCAATAATCTCGCCGTGCTCGGCCATGGCGATGAGGAAGATATCGCCCGTCTGCTGGCTTTCCGCCTCGCAGCCCGCATGGAAGGCATCGAACGCCCGACGATCGAGGTGCGGTGTGGACCCGAATCCGAGACGCTGCTGCGGCTGTGCGCCCGCCGCTGCGCCCATTATCGCGTTCAACCCTCGAACAGCTACCGGATCGGCTCGTTGACCCGGTTTTGCCGTCGCGCCCTGCGCTGGGGACAAAACCGCGTGTCCTGCGGCGACGGTCGGCTCGCCCTGCGCAATGCTGAAAACGGGCAGTCGGTCGTGTTGAAATGTCGGCGGGGCCGCCTTTCGGTTCGCGCGGCGCGACGAGGCGAGGTCTGCCGGGAATTGACGACCGCCGAACTGAGCGCTTTTTTTCTGGGGCTTTGTCCGCCGGAAACGATTGTGCCGGATTATCCTCCGGATTCCCCTTTTCGCCGTGTGTTCCCCTTGCCGGTGCACATCAATCCCCTCGTCGGGCTCTGATCGGCGCGAAGACCGGTCTGAATTGTAAGTGCATGGCTGAGCGGGAAGGGACCCGTGGCAAGAACATGATCAGGCGATCAGCCGGCAGCAGGCCGCTCCCTCACCGGGAGAGGTTTTGATCGAGGACGCTGCGCACTTTCGTCGCCAACTCTTCCAGGGAGACCGGCTTCTGGATGAAGTCAATGCCCGGCTCCAGAACGCCCTGATGGGCGATGATATCCGCCGTGTAGCCGGACATATAGATGCAGCGCAGGTGGGGGCGTTTTTCGGACAGCCGCTTCATCATGTCGCGTCCGCTGCAATCAGGCATAATGACATCGGTCAGGACTAGATGTATCGGCCCCGCGTGGTGGTCCACCTTTTCAATCGCCTGCCTTGGGCTGTCCGCCGCCAGGACGGTATAACCGAGGCTCAACAAAAAGCGTTCGAGCATGACACAGAGCGTGGGTTCGTCTTCTACCAGCAGAATCGTTTCCGAGCCGCGGGGGAGACGACCCGCAAATCCGGAGGCTCGCTTTTCGGGGCTTGTCTCTTCCTCCCGAGCCGCCGGCAGATAAATGGAAAAACTCGTTTCCTTGCCGAGTTCGCTTTGGACGGTGATGAATCCGCCATTCTGCTTCACGATACCGTCGACCGTGGACAGTCCCAGTCCGGTACCAATGCCCTTTTTCTTGGTCGTGAAGAACGGTTCGAAGATATGCGGCAGAATCTCCGGTGGTATTCCACAGCCGGTGTCGCTGACCTTCAGAAGGACGTATTCGCCGGGGGCGGCATCCGGATGTTCGGCGGCAAAAGTTTCATCCACGGTCGCCATGGCCGTGGCGATCTCAATGCGCCCCACATCGGCGATGGCGTCGCGGGAGTTGACGCAAAGATTGGCGAGGATTTGATCCAGTTGCCCCGGATCCATTTTGACGGGTCGGAGATGGGCGCCGGGGATCCACCTCAATTCGATATTCTCTCCGATAAGACGCCGCAATAAACTCAGCATTTCTGCCACGGCACGGTTGATATCGAAAACACGCGGCACGATGGTCTGGCGACGAGCAAAAGCTAGCAGTTGACGGGTCAGGTTGGTTGAACGTTCCGCACTTCGCATGATTTCATCAAGCAATTCCCGAACGGGATGATCGGGGGGCAATTGCTCGCGGCACAGGTCGACGTTGCCCATGATGCCCATAAGCAGGTTGTTGAAATCATGCGCCACGCCACCCGCCAGGCGTCCTACTGCCTCCATCTTTTCCGCCTGAGCGAGCTGGCGATCTAGCGCCTCTTTCTGGCGCTCAGCCTGTTCACGTGCGCGTTCGATACGAATGTGTTTCAACGCGAACGCGAGGTCCGAGGCGATCTCAGCTATCAGGTCCCGCTCCTCCTTCTCAAAACTCAGGCCGGGGATCGCGCTGGCTATCAGGTAACCGTAGGTCTCGTCCTTATAGCGGATAGGAATGCACTCCCTTTCCCCTGGCGTGAATCCTGTGGCCCCACGCCCGTCCTCATCCGTGTCCGAGGCCGACACAGCCGTGCGGCAACAGGCAGGAAGCTCACCGGCGTTCAGTTGCCGTTGGATCTCTTCGGAATAATGAGCTTCGCCCGCTGCCGCCCACGCGGCCCCTTTTCCCTTTTCGTCAACAAGGATAATGAGGACCAAGGCGTAGTCGCTGTGTCGTATCAGGATATCGCAGGCGCTCTGGATCAGGGCGCGCTCGTCGGGTTCGCGTACGATGAGCTGATTCACATCCCGAATCGTCCGCAACAGGCTGTTGAGATTCTGTAGGCGTTTCCGTGCGGCAACCGGTCCGGAAATGTCGGCCGCAAAAAACAGCGCTCCCTTTTTCCCTTCGTAATTCAACGGCACGGCGCAAACTTCGACAGGCACCCGTGTGCCGTCCAGTCGCTGAAAAGCTGCTTCCGTCTTCGGCAGGGGGCGGCCTTCTTCCAGCCAGCGCAAATGCTGCTGGCTTTCATTCAGAAACTCGGGTGGCACCCTTTCAACGACCGGCTGACCGATCAGTTCGGTGGGCGACGCTGCGCCAAACAAACGGCAGGCGGCCGGGTTCACATAAGCGAAGCGCCCGTCTGTCTGCACAAAAATGGGCAAAGGCGCACTTTCGATCAGAGAACGGAACTTCGCCTCGCTCTCCCGTAATTCCCGTGTGCGCACCGCAACGACACGCCGCAGGGCGAAAACCCCCAGTACGGATATCACCGCCACGAACGCCAGCGGCGCAAGAATCCACAGCATGCGGCGAAGAAACTCCACTGGAGTTGTCGACGGAGGCGCGCCGAACCATTTTTTATGAATCCGGAGGTATTCGCCGGATTCCCGAATGGCGGCGAGACCCTCCTGAAACAGCGAGAGAACAGCCTGATTGCCGCGGGCGACCGCCACACAGGATTCTGCCACATGGATCGGCCGTCGCGCGAGGCGGACCTCCGTCCATTTCCGACGCCGCAGGGTCTCCAGGGCACTTAACCGGACCACGATTCCGCAGTCGGCGAGTCCTTCCCGCACAGCCTCCAGAACCGCTTCCTGTGACCCGACTCGCAATATGCCGTCTCGAAAGCCGTGGGATGCAAGGAACCCGTCCATCAAGTCGCCTTCCTGAACGGCGATGGTCTTTTCTGCGAGCGCTTGCAGAGATTCCGGAGGCGTGATGCCGCCGGTCCGGACCGCCGTGACATAGTGTTTCACCATATAGGGCGCGGTGAAATCGAAGCGCCGAGCGCGCTCTTCGGAATAAAACATGCCCTCTATCGCGTCAATCTCGCCGATTTCCAGCGCTCGCACCATCGCGGACCAAGGGCCGAGGCGGATATCCATTTCCACACCCGCGTGGCGCGCCACGGCCCGCATGAGATCCACATTGAAACCGACCGGTCGGCCGGCGGCGTCCAGAAATTCGTATGGCGGGTAGGCATGATCTCCTCCGACCCTCAAGCGACGAGAGGAAGGCATATCGAGCGTGCCGAGCCACCGTCGATAGAGACGTTGAAACGTGCCATCGGCCATTACTATGGCTAGGCCTTCAGTCAACAACGACAGGGTCTGAGCATCGCCCTTGCGTACGGCGAAACACAAATCATACCGGCACCCCTCAATCGGCTGATTCAATACCCGAAGCCGCTCCAGCCCAAGTTTCTGCATCAATCGCAGGGCCACCAGATGCGGCATCAAGACAGCATCATAACGGCTATCGGCCAGTCCCCGCAGGGCCTCTTCGAATGTCGGCGTGGGCGCGATCTCGATCCAGTACTCTTGCTCACACAGAAAGTCCTCCGCATGATCTCCCCGCACGACTGCGATGCGACGATCTTTGAGATCGTTGAGGGAGACAATACCCCTTTCACCATCGCGAATGACGATGGCGTTTTGGAGATGGATATAGGGAAATGTGAAGTCGAAGAGGTAATGATCGGCCGGCGACGGGATAAACAACGTCACCGCATTGACCTGTCCCTGTTCGAGCCAGAATCGGACCTCGGCGCGCTGACCTACGATAAATTCTACGTTCCGTCTTGCCGCATACGCAACCGCACGAAGGAGTTCCACGGAAAAACCGTCCGCGCGTCCCTGCGTGTCCGGAAAACAAAATGGGGGAAATCCTGTTTCGACAGCGGCACGGAGAGGAGGCGTGGCCTCTTCCTCGCTGCGCGCTGTGCCGAAGGCCGCCAGAATCAAGCACATCATCGTTAACAGCGGTGACGTAAGGCAGCCCATCACGCGGGAAGGATCCTTTTTCGCCCGATAGCGTCTATCGCTCGAATTAGAATCCATATGCATACCCGCCTTCTGACGCCGTGCGATAGGAAGGAGCCGTTCCCTATATGACGAAATCCGCTCCGCATGACAAGCTCAAATGGAAATGTGGAATGGCCGCAGAAGCGAAAAAAGACAAGCGGCCCATGGCAGCGATATCCGTTATGGGCGAGAGAGACAAAGATTTCTTAGTGTCCCGGTATATCGTGTCTGCAACTTTAGGCAAAGTCCGCAGCGTTCTCGACTGTGCCCATCGGCCCATCCTCGCCTTTCCACTTCGATGCGGTGCCTGCGAGACGTCTGGCCGCCGCAAATCTAGCCGCTCTCTGAAAGCTTCCGTGCTCTTGCAGCAGCGGCCTGCACCGCTTCGATCAGGGCGGTGCGAACTTCCCGCGCCTCAAGGATGGCCATGGCCGCTTCCGTCGTGCCGCCTTTCGACGTCACACGGCATCGTAGTTCCTCCGGCGAAGCATCCTCATCGGCTTCGAGCAATTGGCCCGCACCGAGAATCGTGTGCCGAACCAGAAGATCCGCGACATTCAGCGCGAGACCCAGTCGCGTTGCCGCCTCCCGCATGGCCTCCGCCAAATAAAACACGTAGGCCGGACCGCTACCGCTCACGGCCGTCACCGCGTCTAAATCCTTTTCCTCCACCCGGACCACTGCGCCCGACGCGCTCAGCAACCGGTCCGCGCGATTGAGATCAGCGGGGGTTGCGCGCCGGCCCGGCGCGATGGCGGTCACGCCAGCACCCACAAGCGCCGGCGTATTCGGCATCGCGCGAACCACGCGTGGCGAGTCGCCCAACCACGCCTCAATCCGCGCAGTCGGAACACCCGCAGCGATGCTCAGGACGAGCGGATCGCGCGCGAGCGCCCCGGCCAGGCCCTGACACACCTCGGCCATGTTTTGCGGTTTGACCGCCAGCACGAGGATATCGGCTGTTCGCGCGGCGTCGGCGTTGTCGTCACTTCCAGCAATCCCGTACCGCGTACGGAAATGAGTGATTCGGGTGGGCGCTACATCCGTGACGAAAAGATCGGACGCTGCGGCGGCGCCGGCGGACAGGAGCGCGCGCGCCAGCGCCTCCGCCATGTGGCCTGCGCCGATGAATACAATCCGTTGTGATGGATTCATAGCGATTCCTCTCGTTCGGGCGCAGGCCGCGGGCGGGGTCCGAAGATGTCCGTTCCGATCCGCACCATGGTGGCGCCTTCTTCGACAGCAACTTCGAAATCGTGCGACATCCCCATCGAAAGCTCCGGCAGTTCAAAACCCGTTTCGGCGCGAGTACGGTCACGCAGTTCGCGCAAGGCGCGGAAGAACATGCGCGCGCGTTCCGGGTCTTCGCTGATCGGCGGCATCGTCATCAGGCCGACGATCTCCACGCGGGGCAAGCTCTCCGCGATTCGGAGGGTGTCAGTCAGCGCTTCGGGTTTGAGTCCGAACTTCGAACTTTCACCGGAGACGTTGACCTCGAGCAATAGGCGAAGACGTCGGCCCTCTTCGCCGGCGATGCGGTCCAGTCGCCGCAGAAGATCGGGGGAATCCACGGAGTGAATGGCGTGAAACAACAGCACAGCGGGGCGCGCCTTGTTGCTCTGGAGATGGCCCACCAGATGCCACTCGAGCCGGCTGGAACACTGAGGGATTTTTGCGGCCGCCTCCTGCACACGGTTTTCACCAAAGACCGTCAGGCCCGCCGCGGCGGCGGCCTCCACACTTTCCGGCGGGTGATTCTTCGAGACGGCGACAATTTGCACGGTCGAAGGGTCGCGCCCGGCGCGCGCGCACGCCGCCGCGAGGCGCGCCCGTACGCGCCCGATCCTCTCCGCTATGGATTCGCCGTTCATCAGTTTATTCAGTGTCGTATAAAGCGGGAGGCTGTCATCGGCAACCTGTTTTTTCTCCTGGCCGATGGGGCCTTCGCGGTCTCTAACGAATCGAGTGGAGAGGCCCCCGTGTTTATGTTGACCCGGCTACCGCGCGAGATCCCATCCTGCTTCGTATTCGTTATTCGATACTCCCGTGTGCGCGGAAGATGTCGTATGCTGTCGGCATCGGAATTCGGGGCCGCTATGCTTGTGCCACAATCGCCAGTCCCCGGTGTGTCTCGGCGGGCCGTGCTACCATTCGCCGCCGGAATTCTAGCGTTCGTTTGCCAAACACTTCTTTTCCGATCTTTCTTTGGCGCGTTCGAATCGAACGAAATTGGCATTGCGTTATTCTTGGTCAGCTGGCTGCTCTGGGTGGCCGCAGGCGCAGTGGCGGGGCGGGGATGGCTGAGGCGAGTTCCGGGGCAGGCTTCCTCCTATGACCTTTGGATTTGGCTCTATGTTCCGGCTTTTCTTCTTCAGTTGACGTTGTGCGACTATGCCCGAACCCTGGCCGGTGTGCCGCCATATGCGCTGTTCCCCCTGGCTCGACTATTGCCGGCGGCGCTGCTGGTGAACGCACCGGTCAGTTGGATCACCGGTTGGCTGTTCACGCTCGCCTCAGAATGGCTGGCTCGGACGGGACAGGCGCCGGTTTCCCGTGCATATATGCTGGATGCACTGGGCTGTGCGGCCGGCGGGCTGGGAACCACGGTCCTGCTCGCTGTGGGTTTTTCCGAAGAGCGGATTTTTCTGGTGGCGGTGGCCCTGCTAGGCGTGGCGGGGACCATCGCTGCCCCGCCGCGCCGTCGAGTATGGCCGGCGGTGGTGACGGGCGTTGCGATCCTTCTGCTGGCGCTCAATGTCGATGCGCGCTGGACTCGCGCGCGCGACCGCGCCGCTTGGACGCGACGAGGATGGGGGACTGAATCGCATGATGCTTTTGCGACGCCCCGTGCGCGTTATCGGATCGGTCGGCGCAAGGGGGAAATCGTCATCCTTGCCGGCGAGTCGCTCGTTGAAACGCTGCCGGCGGAGGAGCGTGCGCGAACGGCGGCGGCGCTGCACCTCGCGCAGCATCCGCGCGCACGGCGCGTCCTGGTTATCGGTCCGGGCTCTTACGCACTGTCGTGCGCGCTATTGCGCGCGCCGGGGGTGGAAAAGGTGTGCTGGCTGCATCCGGACCCCGATTATCCCGCGCGGCTAGTGGCCCATCTGCCTCCGGAGATCCGTCCTCCGTCGGGTCTCGAGATGCCCGGCGAGGATGCGCGCGTCTGGGCGCGGCGCACAGGCGAACGGTTCGATTTCATCCTCCTCGATCTACCCGACCCCGCCGCGTTGGCGTTGAACCGTTATTTGACCGTCGAATTTCTCGGTGCTCTGCGAGAACATCTGACGCCGTACGGCGTGGTGGGCGTGTCTTTCGGAGGGGGAGAAAACGTGCTCGGCGAAGATCGCGCTCGGCTCGGGGCGGTATGGCGAGCGACGCTTTCGCGACTGTTTGCGCATCTGGCGTTGCGCCCTGGCGAGGAGAGCTGGTGGTATGCGTCGGATGCTGATCATGTCACAGAAAACGGCAACGAACTGCGCCGCCGTTGGCGCACGATGGGAGGGGCCGAGGATTTTTATCCAGCGGATGCCCTCGCCACGTGGTATCCACCGGAGCGAATCCAGTATCAAAAAGATGCTTATGCGGTAATGACCGGGCGGCTCGGCGAGGAGACATTCGTCAACAGGGACGCTCATCCGAGCGCGCTTGCGTCTGCCCTCGCGCACGCCACGCTCGAATCGGGCGGGACCGGCGCCGCGTGGCTGGCTCGCGCTTTCCGCGCAGACGCCTCGGCGCTCACCCGCGGGGCGTTGACCGCGGCTCTCGCCGCCGCCCTCTTGCGATTGTTCCGGCGAAGATTTGACGTCGTCGCTCGCGCGTCCGAACTCGGGGGGGCGTCGCCGGCGCATATGACCGTCGCAGTCGGCGCCGCGGCCTCCATGGGGTTCGGCGTCGCGCTGATGTATCTCTTCCAAGCGCGGTTCGGCGCCGTATTTCTGTATATGGGCCTGCTGTCCTCGCTTTCGATGCTCGGCCTTTGGGCAGGCAATGCCGCGACGCTTCGCTTGCTACGTGGGCAAGAACCGCGATGGCTGCTGCCGCTGGCGACGGCGATGTGCGCAGCCTTGGCCGGCGGGTGCGCACTCCGTGCCGAAATGATCGGACGCGCGGGCATAGCGGTCGCTCTGGGCCTCGGCGGTTTTCTCAGCGGGGTCTGGGTACCGGCGGCAGCGGCCCGCCTGGAACGCCGTGGGGTACCGGCCGCGCGCGCCGCCTCGGTCATCGCGGCGGCGGACGCTCTCGGTGGCGCCGTCGGCGGTCTTATCGTCGGTCTTTGGCTTCTACCCGTCACCGGTGTCCCGGTGAGCCTGGCGCTGCTCGCCGCCCTTTGGTGTGTTAATTTCGCGGCGGGGCCTGCGGCAATTCCATCGGAGGGGGATGCCGCCGCCGACCGCTGGGGAGGGGTGACGCGGCGTCTAGGACATGCGGAGCTTTGGGTCCTCGCCGTCGCTCTTGCCGTCAAACTCCCCTGGCGAGATGATCTGCGTGTGCAGATGGTTCCACCAGATAAACGTTTGACGGCGCTGGCCGAGGAATGGGCTCCCGGAATATCATTCACCGCGGTGCGCCGCGAGCTTTCGAACGGAATGGAAATCAGCGCTCTTTCCCTGGGGATGGAGGGCCGCGAGGGATGGATCGCGACGAGTGAGTCGCTCGGCATTTCGACCGAGGGGTTCGGCGGGCCGGTGATTCTGGGTTTCCATGTCGCTTCAGACGGCTCGTTGCGCGCCCTCCGCGTGCTGGCCCACAATGAAACACCGGCGTACTACGCACGAACGGAGGTCTGGCAACGCTCATTGATTGGCCGCAATCTGTTTGACGCCGATGCGCTCGCCACCTGCGACACAGTAACCGGGGCTACGGTCACCTCTCGCGCGATTCTTGACACGCTCGCCCAAGCCGGCGTCGTCATTCAGGCCGCGCAAGAGCCGTTTGCGAGGCGTCCATCCGCTTCCATGTCGGCACGGCGGGCAGACGTCGCTGGCGTGGCCTTGGCGGCGGCTGCGTGCATGGTGTTATGGATTCGACGGCGTCCCTCGCGCACTGTACGCCGCGCAATTCTGGTCGGGGTGGTGGTCGCCTTCGGCGTGATCTGGAACGTACAGTTTTCGACGGCGCACCTTCAAGTGTGGCTAACAGGGCGCCTCCCGGCGCCGGCATTCACGGCCGCCGCTTTGTTGGCGTTCGGCGTGCCGCTGCTGGTGTTTTTCGCCGGCAACGTGTATTGTGGGTGGCTGTGTCCGTTCGGCGCGCTGCAGGAGCTGGCAGGCGATGGGCTGCCCCATCGGTGGCGTTTAGACCCGGATCGGCACGCGTGGCGTAGAGGCCGTGCGCTGAAGTACGCCGCGCTGTTTGTTGTGGCCATGGTTCTCGTGATTCGTCCCGCCTCGGATCCGGGGCGATGGGATCCGCTGGTGACGGTGTTTTTGGCCGTGCGCGACATGCACCCCATGCGTTGGGCGGCGTTGGGGTTTCTCGCATTGGCGGTGGTTTTCCGGCGTTATTGGTGTCGACAATGGTGTCCCGCGGGCGCGTTGCTTTCCTGGATCGGCGGCGGGTTGGGGTTGTTTAGGCGATGGCGGCCGCACGTATGGGTTCGTGGTTGCGACCTTGGAGTCGTGCATTGTGCCGATCTTGATTGCCTGGCATGCGACCGATGCCGCGCGGGCAAGGAAATGCAGAGACAGGGGAGTGGGCGGGAAAACTCCATCTGGAAACGTGTTCCATACGCGGCGGCGATTGGTCTGGGCGCCGTGATTTGGGGGTGGGCGATCGCGCGTGAGCCCCGCGTTCTCGACGCGTCAGACCCCTTCACTTCCTCCTCGGCCGCTTCGACGGAGGCCGGTGTTGCCGAGCCGTCAACAACACAAGATCGCCGGAACCGTCCCGCCGCCGTGGAACGAATCCGGGAGCTTCAACGTCGCGGACGCCTGTCCGATGAAGAAGCCCGGTATTACGAAACGGTGGATTGATCGGTCGTGGCGGGATCGCGCGGCTCCGTCGGTTTTGAAGACGGTGTGGTGGGTGCGGCATGCCGGGCGCCGCGGCGCGGTCCGAGCATCATGAACAAGGCACGGCCCATGCGCGTCGGCACTTGATCGGGCGTCGCCACGTCCTCGCAATCGCGCAGCACGCGATTCAGAATCTCGAAGCCGAGCTCCTGATGGATGTTCTCACGGCCTCGGAAGAAGAGCGACACCTTGACCCGATGCCCATCAGCAATGAACTCGCGGAGATGGCGGAGTTTGGTCTGATAATCATGTTCGTCCACGTTGGCGTGGAATTTGATCTCCTTGAGTTTTCCGCCGGAATGACTGTGTCGGGCCTGTTTCTCGCGTTTCTCCTGCTCGTACTTGAACCGCCCGTAATCCATAATCCGACAGACAGGCGGATCGGCGTTCGGTGAGATTTCGACCAGGTCGAGTCCCGCAGCCTCAGCGAGCTGGCGGGCGTGACTGAGCGAGATAATGCCGATTTGTTTTCCATCGGCGTCAATGCATCGCACCTGGGGGGCGCGAATGCGGTGGTTGGTTCGTACGAATGTTCTGATGATCGTCCTCCGTGGGGTCAGGGTTGTGACGGCGCGGAGACGGCGGGGACGTTCGCCCCGATCCGCTCTTCCTCTTCCTTCTTTAACCGCGCGATGGCCTCCGCGAGATCCATTGCGCCCAAATCGCCGACGACGCGCGAACGCAGCGCCACGCGGCCACTCTCGACCTCGCGCGCGCCTACCACTGCCATATAGGGTATCCGATCGAGCTGCGCCTGCCGGATTTTGGCGCCGATCTTGTCGGACCGTTCGTCCACGGTCACGCGCAGATCCCGCGCCCGCAGATCGGCGGCCACGCGGCGGGCGTATTCATTCTGCCGATCGGTGATCGGCAGCACCCGCACTTGCTCAGGGGCCAACCATAACGGAAAGGCGCCGGCATAATGCTCAATCAGGATGCCGAAAAACCGTTCGATGCTGCCGAAAAGCGCCCGGTGTACCATGTAGGGTCGGTGTTCCGCTCCGTCGGGACCTGTATAGGTCAATTCAAACCGCTCCGGCAGGTTGAAATCGAACTGTATGGTGCTCATTTGCCATTCACGGCCGAGGGCATCGCGCACTTTGAGATCAATTTTTGGCCCATAGAACGCCCCCCCGCCTTCGTCAGTCTCGTAGGGGATGCCCTCGGCCTTGAGCGCGGCCTCGAGCGAGGCCGTAGCTCGCTCCCAGCGCGTCGTCTCGCCCACCGCTTTTTCCGGACGCGTGGCGAGATAGGCGCGGATATCCGTAAAACCGAAGACGCCCCACATCCGGCGCGCGAAGCGGACGACCTCGGCAATCTCGGCCTCGATTTGCTCGGGGGCGCAGAAAATGTGGGCATCGTCCTGCGTGAAGCCGCGCACGCGCAGCAAGCCATGGAGCACACCGGCCTTTTCATAGCGATATACCGTGCCGAGCTCGGCCCAGCGCAGCGGCAGCTCGCGGTAGGATCGGGGATGCGACTGATAGACGCGGATATGAAACGGGCAGTTCATCGGCTTGATGAAATACTCCGCGTCGTCAATGCGCATCGGCGCGTACATGCTCTCGCGGTAGAAGCCGAGGTGGCCGGAGGTATCCCACAATCCCGCGCGCCCGATATGCGGCGTATAGAGCAACTCGTATCCTGCGCGGAAATGTTCCCGCCTCCAGAAATCCTCAATGATCGCGCGCATCCGCGCCCCTTTCGGATGCCAATGGATCAGGCCGGGACCTACCGCCTCCTCGATGCTGAACAGGTCCAGTTCACGCCCCAGCCGCCGGTGATCACGCCGACGAGCCTCTTCCAATCGCCGCAGATGCTCCTCCAACTCGGCCTGCGTGGGGAACACAACGCCATAGACGCGTTGCAGCATCGGGTTGGTCTCGACGCCGCGAAAGTACGAACCCGCAACCGACACCAGTTTAAACGCGCCGATCTGGCCGGTGCGCTCCACATGTGGGCCGCGGCACAGATCGGTGAAATCGCCGCAGCGATAGAAACTGATCGGTTCGCCTTCCGGAATTTCGGCGAGGCGTTCGAGTTTGTACGTCTGGCCGGCCTCGCGCAGGCAGCGTTCGGCCTCGCCACGCGACAGTTCGAAACGTTCGAAGGGAAGGTCGGCGCGCACAATACGCGCCATCTCTTCCTCAATGCGCGGGAAATTTTCGGGACCGAGGCGATGGGCGAGATCGAAATCGTAGTAAAAGCCGTCCTCCGTGGCGGGTCCGATATCGAGACGAACACCATCGAAAAGACGGCACACCGCGGCGGCCATCACATGCGCCGCACTATGACGCATCCGGTGCGGCCCCGGAGCCGATGAGTCTTTGGTCATGCGATTCTGCGATTTTTTCCGCGCCGCGTTTCACCATTTCACGACGTCAAACATCGCGGCAAAATATGCATGGCGCCGCTGGCCTCGTCAATTCGGAATCAGCTCGAAGAAGTTAGGGTAAACAAACAGGCGGGACTTTTCCCCGCGTTTTCGTTCCGGATCTGGCCGGAACAAATGGAGGAGGCGTGTGCCCGGGACATCCCTTTTCCGAAGTCTGCGGTCCCATTTCTTGCCGAATTCCCTCGCCGGAATACTCCTTTTGCCGAAATCGCCAGACCGAAGCCCGCGATCACAAGGGATGATTGAAGGCCCAAAGCCTGTCTATCGCCTCGAACAACAACCAACCCCCAATCCGGGGCACAGAGGCCTACACAGTTCAAACTGTGGACTGAGCGTTTTTCTCCATGGCTGGCCGGATATCGTGGCTGCGGAGGAGCGAGACATCTCCGTGAGGGACGGAGGGGCTCTTACCGCTTGCCATGTGCCAGGACAACGCTAAGATGGAACCCTCTTTTTCCGAACATGGACGGGCGATGTATGCATCGAATTGTTGAAAAAAAAGTGTTATCGGACGAGGTATTTCTTTACCGGATTGAGGCCCCGCTGATCGCTGAGTCCCGAAAACCCGGA
This sequence comes from uncultured bacterium, assembly GCA_938005705.1. GTDB lineage: Bacteria > Verrucomicrobiota > Kiritimatiellia > PWTM01 > PWTM01 > CALLML01. Next base: position 3,129 of record CALLML010000025.1, on the reverse strand, counting down.
CAGTTCGTCATTGTCCAGACCGACACCGAGTATGGCGAACGCATCCCGCTAACCATCGCCGACGCCGATCCGGTGGCCGGAACGATCACGCTTATCTTCCAGGTTGTCGGCGACGCTACGCACCGGTTGGCCGCGCTGCCGGAAGGGGGCGTCATCGAAAACGTGCTGGGCCCACTGGGACGTCCTACCCACATCGAGCATGTTGGCATGGTTGTCTGCGTGGGTGGCGGTATCGGCGTCGCACCCCTGCACCCGATCGCCCAGGCCATGAAGCGTGCCGGCAACCGGCTGATCGTTATTCTCGGCGCCCGGACCGAAAAACTCATTATCCTCGAATCTGAAATGCGGGCCTTGTCCGACGAATTCATCCTCTGCACCGACGACGGTAGCCGCGGGCGCAAGGCACTGGTGACTGAGCCGTTGCGTGAGGTCTGCGCGCGGACGCCGAAACCCGACCAAGTCGTCGCCATCGGCCCGCCTATTATGATGAAAGCTGTTTCGGAGACAACGCGGCCGTTCGCCATCCCGACGATCGTTTCGCTTAACTCAATCATGGTGGACGGCACCGGTATGTGCGGAGGGTGCCGTGTGACCGTCGGTGGCCAAACCCGTTTTGTCTGTGTGGACGGACCGGAGTTCGATGGCCACGAGGTGGATTTCACAAATCTGATGCAGCGCCTGCGCACCTACAAGCCGTTCGAAGACCAGGCGCATGAACGGTGCCACCTTGAACTGCAAATTCAGGAACTTAAGAAGCACGCATGACGTATTCCAATCCCGAATCGCTTGAACGGATTGCCCGCGAGCATCTAGCCGAATTGGAGTCTCGCACCGAGCCGCTCAAACCGAAAGAGCGGCTGCGCATTCCGCCGCAGGTCATGCCGGAACAGCCGCCGGAAGAGCGGCGCCACAATATCCGTGAGGTGGCCCTTGGATACGGGCCGGCGCAGGCGCGCTTGGAGGCGTTGCGTTGTTTGCAGTGCAAAAACGCGCCTTGCGTGGAGGGGTGCCCGGTCCGCATTGATATCCCATCGTTCATACGCGCCATTGCGGAGAACCGGCCGGAGGAGGCGATCGCGATCATCAAGCGCAACAGTATCCTGCCGGCGATCTGCGGACGCGTCTGTCCGCAGGAAACGCAGTGCCAGGCGCCGTGCACCGTCGGCAAATCGCTGAAGAACATCGCCGCGGCGGTGTCCATCGGTCGGCTCGAGCGATACGCGGCTGACTGGGAGCGCGAGATGGGCCGGGCTAAACCACCGGAGGTCAAGCCGGAAACCGGTCGCAAGGTGGCGGTGATCGGCAGCGGTCCGGCGAGCATTACCGTCGCCGCAGATGTGCGCCGTGAAGGGCATGCGGTGACGATGTTCGAGGCGTTTCACAAACCGGGCGGCGTTCTGCTCTATGGCATTCCCGAGTTCCGGCTGCCGAAACGCATCGTCGAAGAGGAAATTGAGACGCTGCGCAAAATGGGCGTTGAAATCCGGACCAATTTCGTCGTCGGGCGCACGCGGACACTGAACGATTTGTTGGAGAAGGACGGCTACGACGCCGTGTTCATCGGCGCGGGGGCCGGGCTGCCGAAGTTCATGAACATCGAAGGGGAAAACCTTGTCGGGGTCTTTTCTGCCAACGAATACTTGACCCGCGCGAATTTGATGCGCGCCTATGACCGAGAGCGCGCTCGCACGCCGATCTATCCGTCGCGCAAGGTGGCCGTGCTCGGCGGCGGTAATGTGGCGATGGATGCGGCCCGCATGGCGCTACGCATCGGCGCGGCGGAAGTGCACTTGATCTACCGACGCACCGAGGCCGAGATGCCCGCGCGGGTCGAGGAGGTGGCCCACGCGAAAGAGGAAGGCGTCCAGTTTCATCTGCTTCAGAACGCCAAACGCATTCTCGGGGATGAGTACGGCCGTGTCCGCGGCATCGAGCTGTTGCGCTACGAGCTCGGCGAGCCCGACGACTCCGGCCGTCGTCGCCCCGTCGTGATCCCCGAAAGCGAATTGGTCATGGAGGTGGACACGGTCATTGTCGCCATCGGAAACGAACCGAATCCGCTCATCCGCCAGACGACGCCCGGCCTACAGATCGCGCGCGGAGGCACCTTGGTGGTAGATGAGGATGGACGCACGTCCATTCCGCGCGTTTTCGCCGGGGGGGACATCGTGCTGGGCGCGGCCACAGTGATTCTCGCCATGGGTGAAGGCCGCCGAGCGGCCGCGGCCATCAATGCCATGCTCGCCGAGAAGTAGAACGCTGTGCCACGAAAACCTTGTCTGCAAAGCAAAAAGCCCTAACCAGCGTGCACGCTATCGCGCTAGCGTATCAACGGGTCTCTTTCCGCGCTGGAACGGGGCCGACCGCAACCATGAAGCGTTGAATTCGGATACGCTGCCTATCCGAAATGCTCGAGGCTTATGAGTCTGCCGACACCGGCAAATGGGATCTCGGCGCGGGCTGATCTCACCTGACGGCTGGAAAAATATGCGCCCCCAACAGTGACTGCGAGGTGTACGACGTGATCACGGACCCTCTCCAGTTGAAGAACCTCACTTGGGTCGTGTTGTGCCGAGAACGATGAGCCGAAATGCTCGTATGTAAGTGATTTCTTCAGACGACGTCCGCTTTGAAACCGCTCTCCCGCGAATTTCTCGTTTGCCAATCCGCGTGAATTCAATGCACATGAGAATAGGGGGGCGCCTCCATTTTTTGTAAGGCGAAAATGCGCACGATTTGGCGTAGAATTAAAGCCACAAATTACCATCCGCGTTTCGGGCGGAAAATGGTGGGCGCTACAGGATTTGAACCTGTGACCTCCTGCGTGTGAAGCAGGCGCTCTCCCGCTAAGCTAAGCGCCCCACATTGCTGAGCACAGTGCCATCCTATTGAGGAAGCCCCCCAAGTCAAGACGTGACGTAGGTCGGGCTCGCTCGCCGGTCGGGCTGCGCGACCGAGATACGAATGCTCTCGAAATTGTCTTTACATGCTCGTTTCCTGCGGCGCGAGCAAGCTCGCGCCCTGGTATGTACATCCCCGCACGCCTGTGGGTAAGTGGGCCGTGGGGCCCTCCCAGCCCCGTAAGGCCCCACTTATCCACAGGATCGGGGATGTCTATGACTTTCTTTT
>CALLML010000024.1 GCA_938005705.1 uncultured bacterium | reverse complement strand
AAAGCAGACAGTCTGTGGGAGTATCAGTCATTGGAAAACCTCGCATGCCGTTTTGTGTAACGGACTAAACGATCGCATGTTACAGAGGTTTTCCAATACTATTTTCCAACTATTTCATGCCCCTTCGTGAATATTCCGGGTTAGCCACCTGTCCAAAAAACGAGGGGAACTTCACATCCTTGTATCTCGGCTTGGTTGAAATATGCGAGCTTTAGGGTAGATTTCATCTGACTGAGGTTTCATCTTTTGAACGAAAGGATAAAAACATGATTAAAATTGGACACAAAATTCCGGATCTCGAGCTCAACGCATATGCGGAGGGTCAGGTGAAAGAAATCCGCTTGTCGGACTTCGCCGGCAAATGGTTGGTGGTGGTGTTTTATCCTGCCGACTTTACATTTGTTTGTCCCACCGAGCTGGAGGAGCTTGCCAAACTGTATCCCAAGTTTCAGGCTGAAGATGCCGAGGTGCTGAGCGTCAGCACGGATACGGTTTATGTACACAAGGCCTGGCACGATCATTCCCCCGCCATTAAAAAAATCCGCTTTCCGATGGTGGCTGATCCGGCTGGAACGATGAGCCGTGAATTCGGCGTGTACATCGAGAGCGAGGGGCTGGCACTGCGCGGGAGCTTCGTGATTGATCCGGATGGTATTTTGAGAGCGTATGAGGTTCACGACAACAGCATCGGCCGTAGCATGGGCGAACTGCTTCGTAAGCTGCAGGCCGCGAAGTTCGTCCGTGAGCACGGCGGCGAAGTATGTCCTGCGAGTTGGCAGCCGGGTTCTGAGACGCTAAAACCGAGCCTGGATCTGGTAGGGAAGATCTGACCCGGCGCAGAGACATCGGGTCTTGGTCGGGAATTGGTCTTTCTTCATATTGATCCCGCGCCGCAGTGCTTTGGTGTGATCGGGTTTGGTTGTGTATGGGGACACAAAACGGTTCGGTGTCGCCGATGGGGGCGATATGCCTTTCTCTCAGAGACGGGCGCCATCGCTCTTCCCTCGTCCCTGTCGAATCACCGTAACTCCGAAGCCGCTTGTGCGTTCGTCGCTCGATTTTGGCAAGGGCACGGCGCGCAGAGGATTTCGTGTATCCATGAGACGGAGTACGGCGTTGGATTCATATCCTTCTATTCCCATGTGTTCACGTGCGTCCGGCAGAATGTCCTGTCGTTGGCCGTCTCAGCATTTGCAGGCAGAAATTTCCGATCGTATTCTTACTCGTATCGACAGGGGCTGTTCTGTGGGATAATATCCAGGAGGATAGAGGTCGTTCTTGAACTCATATCCTGATTCTGCCGTTGCGCAGGCCATTACCGACAGACGCAGGGCGGCACATTCTTTCAACGCGTCTCGCTGATTGTCTGGTTTCCCACCGTGCAATACGATAATAGTTCAATCGTGAACACGATGAATATTATAGTCATTGCTGCGTTATTCCTCGGGTACTGGGCGGCTGATGCCGAGGAAACTGTGCGATTGGACGGCTTGGCCGCGTATGTAAACGATCAGGCGATCACGGTCGGCGATATTGCCGCCGTCTTGCAACCGATCGAACGTCAGTTGCGGATGGCCTATGATGGCGTAGAATTGCGCCGTCGTCGTGCAGAGGCCTGGCGACAGGCGCTGGATCAGGCCATCGAACGCAAGCTGATGCTCGAGGAATTCAAACGCATCGGCGCATCCGTGCCGGAACGCGCGGTGGATGAAGAGATTGCCGCGATTGTCGCGGAACGATTCGGTGGCGACCGTGGCGCATTTCTCGATGCGCTGACGGAGGAGGGCCTTTCGCCGGATGAATTTCGGAAAATCACGCGAGAATCCATGGCGGTGACATTGCTGCGTCGACAACAGGTCGGTACCCGGGTCCGAGTGTCACCGGCTGCCGTCCGCGCGGCGTATGAAGCCAACATTGATCGCTATCGTGTTGCAGAGATGGTGCGCGCGAGAGTCTTGTCTTTGCACGTGGGGCGTGCCGACGAAGAACGGGCGGTCAAGCGGATGGAAGCCGAGCGGTTGCGAGCGGCCATTACGGCGGGTGAAAACTTTGCCGCCGTTGCCAAGGCTCATTCAGAAGGCGCACGTGCGGCGGAGGGTGGCGATCTGGGATGGATTTCGCCGTCCGCGCTCCGTCCTGAGCTGGTCGAGGTTGTGGCTCGGCTTCCGGTCGGACAAGTGAGTGACATCATTGAGACGCCGGACGAGTTTTTCCTGCTTTTGGTGGAAGGGCGGCGCACCGCTTCCGTACGTCCGTTCGAGGAGGTGCGCGATGAGATCGAAAAGGAGTTGGCGAGAGAAGAGGAAGAGCGATTGTATCGGCGATGGATCACGATGCTTCGCGATCGGCATACCGTGCGTGTCGTGACACCCGAACCGCCGGAGTGAGCGTGATGGACACAAACCGCACCTTGCGCGTCGGCATCACACTGGGAGACCCCAATGGGGTGGGGCCGGAGATCGCGTTGAAGGCGGTGCATCGGCATGGGTGGCCGCCGAATTGGACCTTTGCACTGATTGGTCCGGCCGCCGTGCTGTCTGAGCAGGCGCGGCGTTTTCATCTTCCGATGCCGTCTATAGCGAGCCCGATCGGTCCATGGCCCTCCCGCCAGCGCGTGGTCGCCTGGGATGTGGGGGAGGGAGGGAACCTGCGATGGCGGCCGGGACACATTTCCGTAGCGGCGGCGTGCGCCTCGATCGCCTCATTGCGCATGGCGTATGAGGCCGTACGCACAGGGTGTCTGGATGCGATGGTTACTGCGCCTATTCACAAGGGCGCATGGGGGCGCGCCGGTGTCCGAGCGCCTGGCCATACGGAACTGCTCGCCGAATGGTGTGGTACGCGTCGCTTCGCTATGCTACTCACGGGCGGTCGTTTGCGCGTGGTGCTTGTTACACGCCATATTCCTCTCCGCCAGGTATCCGCGGTGGTCACGCGCAGTACTGTGGCCGAGGCCATTGAACAGGGTCATGCCGCCTTGCAATGGATGGGATGCCGCCGAAAACGTATCGCGGTGTGCGGCTTGAATCCCCATGCCGGCGATGAGGGGCGGTTGGGAGACGAGGAAAGACTCGTGATCGAGCCGGCGATCCGAGCGGCGCGGCGGAAGGGATGGGATGTGGTCGGTCCGGTGTCGGGCGACGTTGCTTTTCGGCACGCGTATGAGGCGCATTATGACCTCGTGGTGGCGATGTATCACGATCAAGGCTTGGCCCCGCTCAAACTGCATGCGTTCGAAACGGGGGTGAATCTCACCCTGGGTTTGCCGTTCGTCCGCACCTCGCCCGACCATGGGACGGCTTTTGATATAGCCGGACGTGGGAAGGCTGACCCTCGTAGCATGTGCGCTGCGATTCGTTTGGCGGGGGAACTGGCTTTGCGTCCGAATCCTTGGCGGAAAAAAGAATGAAGGCGACGCGATCGAGCGACACGCGTGCGCTGCTCGCCTCGCTCAGCGTGCGCCCATTGAAAAGGCTGGGGCAGAATTTTCTCTGTGACGAAAACATGGCACGATGGATTGTGCGCCGTGCCGGGATCGGACCCGATTCCCACGTGTTGGAGATAGGGCCGGGTCTTGGCGCGCTGACCGAATTTCTGGCGCAAGAGGCGGGGCGAGTGGTGGCGATCGAAGCGGATATTCGCCTGTATGGTTGGCTAAAGGAGCGCTATGCGACGTGTTCGAATGTCAGTTTCATACATGCGGATGCCCTGGAAGTCGAATGGGCCTCGCTCTTTGACCCCGGCGCTTCTTGGATGCTGGTGTCAAACCTGCCCTATGCGTCTGGGACCCGAATGATGATGCGGATGTTCGAAATGGACGACCCGCCGAGCAGAGCGCTGGTAACGTTGCAGGCCGACGTGGCCGAGCGGTTGGTCGCTGAGCCGGGCGCCCCCGCCTATGGCCTGCTCGCAATCTGGCGGGGACGATGGTTTGACGCACGAATGATCCGAGCCATTCCACCGGCATGTTTTTATCCGCCCCCTCATGTTGCATCTTCTGTAGTGGAATTGCGCCGACGATCTTCGCCGCGCTGTGCGCCGCGGAATCCGGAGCATTTTCGTGATTTGACGCGTCTGGCGTTTATGAGGCGGCGCAAACAGATGAGGCGCATCCTACTCGATCTCCCCGTGTGTATGCGGCCTCCAGACGGGTTTGTGCCGGAAGATATCCTGCGTGCTGTCGGCGTGGCCCCCGATGCTCGGCCCGAAACGATTGCGGTCGAAAGCTGGGGCGCGTTGGCTGACTTGCTCGGCCAAGCAAGGGACCCATGAAACTGATCTTTCTTGGCACCGGCACCTCGCAAGGCATCCCGGTGATCGGGTGTGACTGCGAGGTCTGCCGTTCCGACGATCCGCGCGATCGTCGGATGCGAAGCAGCGTGCATGTGGAGTATGAAGGGTACCATATCCAAGTGGACACCCCACCGGAGTTCCGGTTGCAGGCGCTCGCTGCGGACATTCCGCGTGTAGACGCCGTGTTGGTGACCCACACGCATGCCGATCATATTTTCGGCATGGACGACCTGCGGCGTTTCAACGAATTGCAGGGCGCTGCCATACCCGTTTATGCGTCGCCACGTGATGTGAATCATCTGCGGCGGATTTTCGCCTACATGACCGAACCTCCGCCGCCGGGCATAACACGTCCGCGAATCGAGTTGCGGCCCGTTATAGACCCTGTTGAGGTGGGGCCGTTCCGGGTGACGCCATTCGCCGTTGAGCACGGTTCCGATCGGGTCTATGGTTATCGTTTGGACGCGGGAGGGCGCGCGCTGGCGTACGTTCCAGACTGTCACACGATGGGGCTTTCTGCACTCGCATGTCTGGCCGGCCTCGATGTCATGATTCTGGACGCGTTGCGCACAACTCCTCATCCGACGCATCTGAGTCTGCCGGAAAGTCTTGCGCTACTGGCTCATATCGGCGCCCGGCGTTCGTTCATTACGCATTTGTGCCATCGGCTGGGTCACGCCGAAACCGAACGCCTTTTGCCTTTCGGCGTGGAAATCCCTTGGGACGGTCTCGAGGTGTATCTGTGATGATGTGGACGGATACCCATGCACATTTGGACGAGGCCCTCACGGCGGGCGATGTGGAAGATGTCATATCCAGAGCCTCGGCATGCGGTGTTCTACAGATCGTGGCCGTCGGCGGTTCACCCGAAGCCAATGAAAACGCCATGGTGTTATCGGCGCGTTATCCGGACAGGGTCGCGGCGGCCATCGGCTATGATCGGGCGCTGGCGGATCGCTCGCCGCCGCTGGGTCCGTTGCGCGCCGCTCTCGCCGAGGGTCGCGCTGTCGCGGTGGGCGAAACCGGACTTGATTATCATCGGGAAACGGCAAGCCGAGACGCTCAACGCACTCTTTTCGAAATCATGCTGGAGTTGGCGGCCGAATTCCGGCGGCCGGTGATCGTACATACGCGCGAGGCGGAACGCGACACACGCGAGATGCTGGAGGCGTTTGTCCGCGGTGCCGATCCCGCTCTACAGGGACCGGGGGTCGTCCATTGTTTTACAGGCGATTGGCCTTTCGCACGGGCCCTGCTGGACCTGGGGTTTTATCTGGGCATCAGTGGCATCGTCACTTTTCACAACGCTGAAGTCATGCGTGACGTGGTCCGACGCGCGCCCGCCGACCGGCTGTTGATGGAGACGGATTGTCCATATTTGACACCGGTCCCACATCGAGGGCGACGCAACGAACCGGCTTTTTTACCTTTCATAGGAGTGTTTGTTGCGCATTTACGAAATTGTTCACCGGAGAATTGGGCGCGACAGACCACGGATAATGCCCACCGGTTATTTGGCGTTTCCACGTTCGCCATGCGTCAAAGCCCATAAACGGAACGCAACTGCTCCGGTGACGGAAGACCGGCGTAATATTCGCCCCTCGGACCGATATACTGGCCGCCTTCCGCGGCTCTAAGCGTTACAGGAGTTCTCGATCCGTTCGAATTCGGGATCCAGACCGTCGTGAAAACTTGCTGCTGTTGGACGGCGTCAAGCCGCCGTTCCAGTTCACGCCGTTCCGCATGTTGCCGAGCCAACGTCCCACCGACAAGGGCGCCGGCTGCGGCGCCCAGCAAACGATCATGTTCGCTGTGGCCGAAGTTGTGCCCCAACACCATACCTAGTCCCGCGCCCGCACCCGCGCCGAGCGCTGTCGCCCGATCGGCATCGGTGGTGGCGCAGCCGGTTTGGAACCAAGCGACGCTCGCCGCCATAAGACCCACCATCCATTGTTTCATAGGCATCCTCTCTTTCTCCGCGTATTTCCTTAGGCCACGGTTGGTCGAGCATGAGACGTACGAACCCACGCGGGTATTCAATGGACACGCGGCGCTCCCCGGTCGGCACTTGTTTTTCACCGGGGATTAGATATCGTAAGTTGCGAATTACGATTGTGAAAGGAAACGGGCGGTGAAATGGAAAACGGATGATGGCGGATGGAACCCGTACTTGGCGGGCGCGTTGGCCGGACTACTGGCGGTGGCATCCGCTTGGGCGACGACGCATTGGCTGGGCAGGACGCAGTATCTGGGGTCTTCAACCACGTTTGTCCGTGCGGCAGGGCTTATCGAGAAGACAGTCGCCCCGGAGCACGTCGCCGCAAACGAGTATTTCACGAAGGAGAAAGTGCGCGTGGATTGGCAATTCATGCTCGTCATCGGAATTTTCATCGGCGCGTTGATCGCCGCGCTTTCCGATCGCAGCTTCAAATGGGAGGGAGTGCCGCCGATTTGGCGGGAACGGTTCGGCCCGTCGGTGAGGCGGAGAATGATTTCGGCATTTTTCGGCGGGGTGATTGCGATGATTGGCGTCCGTATGGCGGATGGCTGTCCCAGCGGGCACGGGCTCAGCGGATTGATGCAGCTCTCTCTCAGCGGATTCGTGGCGTTGGCCATGTTTTTCGGCTTCGGCGTATTGACGGGGGCGGTGCTCTACGGTGGGAGACGATCATGAAGACCGATTTGGCGCTGGGGTTGATCACCGGGATAATTTTTGGGTTCTTGTTACAAAAAGGTCGGGTACTCCGCTTTGAAAAGCAGGTTGGGGCATTGCGGTTGGCGGACATGACGATTCTCAAATTCATGCTTTCAGCCATCCTGGTCGGAATGGTCGGCATTCAGCTCCTGGCCGCCGCGGATGTCCTTAAATTGAGTCACAAGGCAATGAATTTTGGGGCAGTGCTCTTAGGCGGCGCGTTGTTCGGCATTGGCTGGGCGTTCGTCGGATATTGTCCCGGCACGGCAATAGGGGCGCTGGGTGAAGGCCGTTGGCATGCGCTGTTTGCTATTGCAGGGATGATTACGGGCGCGGCTTTGTATGCGGAGCTGTATCCGTTTATTAAACGCACCGTCCTAGCCTGGAGAGACTACGGCAAAATTGGCCTGGCGGAAGCGCTCGGCATTTCACCGTGGGTCGTGGTGGTTGTGTGCTGGGGGGGGGCGCTCGCACTGTTTGCCGGATTCGAAAAAAAGAAAATGTAACCGTGAACATGTGGCGTGGCCTTTTTGGGGTAGGCATTTCACCGCCCCCTATGGCGTAACGCCCGGTTCAATAAACGAGGAGAAGGGGGACCATGCCTTCAGATTCCAGCCAGAGCATGCGGATGGCGTACGCAAAAGCCGCGCCCGTCTATGATTTTGTGTTTGGTCGTCTCCTACAACCAGGGCGGAGACATGCCATTCGACTGATGGGACTGCGTTCTGGCGAGCACGTTCTGGAGGTGGGAGTGGGAACGGGACAGTCGCTTCCGCTTTATCCTCGCGACGTCCGTATCACTGGCGTGGACCTCTCTCCGCACATGCTGGAAAAGGCCCGTCAGCGAGTGCGTCGGCACGGATTGGAGAACGTTGAAGGGTTGTTAGAAATGGATGCGACGAAATTGAACTTTCCGGACAATTCGTTCGACGTCGTAATCGCCATGTATATCATTTCTGTGGTCGATGACCCGGATCGAGTAGTCGAGGAAATGCGACGTGTATGCCGTCCGGGAGGGCGCATTGTGATTGTTAATCATTTTCATTCACCGTCGGTGTGGATGAAGCTCTGGCATATACTGGTACGCCCGATCCACCGGGTAGTACGTTTCAGGTCGGACCTCGATTATCGTCCGCTTGTCACGCGTGCTGGCCTCATGGTTGAAAGGCAGTGTCGAGCGAACTTGTGCGGGTATTCGACGGTGCTGTGTTGCCGCAAGCCGCCGTACGAGACACGCGAATCATTCAGGGCTAGATGAGTGAGCACTCGCAACTAGCGGAGTCGCCCAGAGATCGTCTCTTCAAGGCGTTATCCGGGGAGCCGACAAAGCACATTCCCGTCTGGCTGTTGTTCCCTTACCATGCCACCGCCTATTATGTGGATGTGCGGGCTCATCCCGGCTACAGACGGATATTGGAATACGGATGCCACCACGGTGTCATCGTTCTCAACCGACGTAATTTACGCGCGCCGTTGCATACCTCCGAGGTAAAGATTGAGGTCGAAGAGAGCCCGGGAACGACTCGTCGCGTGATGCGTTGGGGCGGTTATCGGCTTGTGTCCGAGTCCCATTCCCCCGGTGCCGGCAAAAAATTGTTGATCACGGATGAAGACGTGGAAACGTTTTGCACTTTCCCCGTGGAATGCGATCCTGCGCGGATAACATCGGCGCTGGAAGCACAACTACCTCGGTACCGGCAAGAATGCGCGGAGTTTCCGATCGAGCTGGGCGCCATGATGCTCGATCTTGGCTCGCCGATCAACACGCTGTACCACGAGTCGAACCTCGAATCCTTTGCTGTCTGGTCGCTGACAAAACCTGATTGCATTGAGGAATGGCTGAAGCGTGCGATGGAGCGATTGGAAATTGTTTATCGCTTCTTCCTCGATCGCGATCTGGCGGACGTCTATTTTCTCGTTGGCAGCGAGCTGGCGGCGCCGCCGCTCGTGAGCCGGGAGACTTTTCGTCGATGGGTGGTGCCGTTCGAATCCAAGCTTATCCGGATGATTCATGCCCGCGGGAAAAAGGTCATTCAACATTTTCATGGTCAGATTCGGGAGTTGCTTCCCGATTTTGTGGAAATGGCTCCTGATGGGCTTCACACCATCGAGGCCCCGCCGGTCGGCAACTGTACGATCTCGCAGGCCTATGCGGAAACAGACGAGCGCATTACGCTGATTGGCAATGTGCAATATGATGAGTTTCGTTCCCTTACACCGGAGCAGATGCGCAAGCGTGCCCGTGATCTCGTGGAAGAGGTGAATGGGCGCCGCTTTATTTTGTCGCCGACCGCAGGCCCGTTCGACCCCAATCCGCCGCCGCGGGTGTTCGAGAACTATATGGCCTTCATCGAAGCCGGCTGTGCCTGCGTCAGACCATGAAGGGAAAGCCAGCGGTCATTATCGCGGATACGGGTGAGGTTGTGGGGCCTCGTTCTCGCATTTTCAGATCTGATTGTTCGCGTTCTTTGACGGATGTGGTTTCCAATTTGCGCCGAATGGCTACGGCGTTTCAGCTGGTTCTTCTGCCTGATCTGTCTCGGCCCGGCGAATCATCACAAACACCTATAGAGAAAGGCGACGGGGGGGTTCGTTGGCTGGCGGACGTCCTAGAGGCCGCCGGTATTTCTGTGCGGCTCCCGGAAAAAGACAGTCGGACCGTCGATCCGGGACGATGGAGCATGGAAGAGTATTCACGTCGCCTGCAGGAAACGTCGGAGACGTTGGGGCTGGACTTGAACGCCTCCTTCTTCGTGTGCGGCCAAGTCGGAACCCTTGCTGCCATCCCAGATTTTGGAGGCTTTGTCATTTGCATTCGAGGTGAGCGCGGAGAGGGGCCTCGTGGTCAGCTCTCCCCGAATGCCGTGGCCGTGTCTGATCTTCACGAGGTCGCGGATTGGGTGCTGGGCGAAGAGGAATTGAGACGCAGGCTAGGGGATGCGGATCGCGCCGTTCGCGAGGCAGCCCATTGTCTTCGAGTCGGAGGTGTGGTGGCATTTCCCACCGAGACCGTCTATGGATTAGGCGCAAATGCGTTGGATGAGCGCGCCGTCGCCCGAATTTTCGAAATCAAACAGCGGCCGCGGTTCGACCCGCTCATCGTCCACGTAGCCGACGCGCAGGTGGCGCGCGAGTTTGTGGACTCATTGCCGGAGGTCGCAGTTCGGCTGATGGACCGATTCTGGCCAGGCCCATTGACACTCGTATTACCGAAACGACCGTGCGTGCCCGATCTGGTCACGGCGGGCTGGCCCACCGTGGCGTTGCGGTCTCCACGTCATCCTCTCGCATGGCGGTTGCTGCGCGAAGTGGATTTCCCGATTGCGGCGCCCTCCGCTAATCGTTTTGGCGCCGTAAGTCCGACCACCGCGGAGGCGGTTCGAGAACAGTTGGGTCATCAAATCGGCATATTGCTCGACGGTGGGCCCTGTCCTGTCGGGTTGGAATCCACCGTCGTCGCGGTGGAGAACGATGGAAGGCTGACGTTGTTGCGCCCCGGCGGTCTGCCCGTGGAGGAGGTTGAAGTGTTGGTTGGACCCGTTGCGCGCACCCGTGGGCACGACGATCGGCCGCGCGCTCCCGGAGGTTTGCCCCGGCATTATGCGCCTCGTACTCCGCTTCAGCTATTCAAAACAAGTCCTCCCCCCAATCCGCGCGCAGGTGTTCTGGCTTTTCAAACGCCCCCGCCGCCGGATGCCTTCGGCGCGGTGGAGGTTCTCTCCTCGCGGGGCGATTTGCGCGAGGCGGCGGCGCGTCTGTTTGAAGCGTTGCGTCGGCTGGACGCCAGAGGTCTGGACATCCTCTATGCCGAAATAGTTCCTGAAATAGGCTTGGGGCAGGCGATCAACGATCGGTTGCGCCGGGCTTCAGAACCAGAGGGGGGGGGAGTGTGAAGCGATCTCCGAACATCATCGTTATCCTCAGCGATCAACAACGGTGGGATGTCTGCGGCTGTTATGGTCAACCGTTGAACATCACGCCGAACCTGGACCGCATGGCGTCCGAAGGCGTGCGTTTCGAGCGAGCCTTCACCTGTCAACCTGTGTGTGGACCGGCGCGGGCGTGCATCCAGACCGGCAAATACGCCACGGAAATCGGAACCCATATCAATCACCGAATGTTGCCGGTCACAGAGCGGACGCTGGCTCATCTCCTCCGGGAGCAAGGCTATGACACCGCCTATATCGGCAAATGGCACCTCGCATCCTGCGGTCCGCACGGTGGCCCTGATGATTTTCGCACGCGGTGCGTACCCCCGGAACGACGGGGTGGCTATGAATACTGGCTGGCATCCGACGTCCTTGAATTCACTTCCCACAGCTATGACGGTTACATGTTCGATGGGGAAGGGCGCAAACGTTATTTTCCCGAAGGCCGTTTCCGAGCGGATGCCCAGACCGATTGGGTCATCGAATACCTGAAAACGCGTTCCGGCCGGCGGCCGTTCTTCCTTTTTGTCTCGTATCTGGAGCCACACCATCAGAATGACCACCATCACTATGAAGGGCCGACCGGATCGAAAGAGAGATTCAAGCATTTCACGCCGCCCGGCGATCTGGCCGGCCAAAAAGGCGATTGGCAAGAAGAATTTCCCGATTATCTGGGGTGCTGTCACAGCCTCGATCAAAATCTGGGTCGCATACGAAAAACCGTAGCGGACCTCGGCTGGGCAGAACACACGGTGATTTTTTATACCAGTGACCACGGCTCACATTTTCGCACGCGGAACGGGGAGTACAAGCGATCGTGCCATGAGGCCAGTATTCGGATTCCAATGGTTGCATTCGGGCCGGGCTTCAAGGGCGGGATGGTGGCTCGCGGTCTGGCCAGTCTGATAGACCTGCCGCCGACCCTTTTGGTTTGCGCAGGCATGGAACCGCCGCCGTACATTCGGGGGCATCCGCTTCAGAACATGTTGGAAGGTCGCGCGCCTTGGCCTGCTGAGGTGTTTGTTCAAATTAGCGAGAGCCAGTGCGGACGCGCGATACGCACCGATCGCTGGAAATACAGCGTACGAGCGCCTCATCGTGGCGGAGATGATCCGGACAGTGATCTATACGTGGAGGACTTCCTCTATAACCTCGAGGACGACCCGCATGAACTTCATAACCTCGTGACCGAACCCTCACTGGCGAATGTTCGAGCTGAACTGGCCGCCATTTTGCGCCGTCGCATGGCGGAAATCGGTGAACCGCCTTGTGAAATCCGTCCCGCCAGCCCGTGATTCGCCTCGTTTCAATACAAACCGGTTCAAGAGCGAATCGGGATAGCTTTCCGTATGTAAAGACGTCTTGGGATTCTAGGCTATGTCTTGTGTGAGAAACGGATTCGGCCTATGAATACGGCGGAGTGGCTGATCGTCGGTAGTTGGGCGGAGAGGCAAAGAGAGTGTGCGGCTATTGGCCCCGCATGAAGCGGAGAGGAAGGTGTCACGTATGAGAACAGCGCGCGCGATGTTGTTGGGGGCGACGGCCCTGGCGTTTCTTGTTTCGGATGCTATGGCGGGCGATCCGAAATGGCGCCAAGTCGCCGAATTGCAAACCGGCGGCGAAGCCAAGGAGGTCACTCTGACAGGGGTGCCGATTGAACGAATCATGATCCGCTGCGTGGATGGGTCCGTTATCATCAATACCGTTGTGGTTCGAGTGGGCGAGGCGAAAAAGTCAATTACCGTCGCTCGCCGAATACCGGTCCATGAACAGCATGTGATTGAATTGAATGAACGTCAGTCCGCGACGGGTCTGAGAATCAGCGATGCCGCGCGTGGACGGTATGAGGTTTTTGTAGACCCCTGAATTCCCTTCGGTTTTTTTTGCGATGGTTGACACCATTTCAGGTTGCTTCAAAGAAAAAGGGATGTTCCATTTCTTGCCCACATGGATCGCATCGCAGATAGAGCTTCTATTTGACCTTCGGCCATAGTCAAGGTGAACCTGCTTCGCCCGAACCGGACCCAAAGGATCCCCAAGAGGCAGCATTTTCCTAGCCTTGGAAGAAGGGGGCGAAATTTTTACAAGGCTTGGAAAATGAATGAGTTGCGATGTGGATCGTTTAGGTATCAATAATCCTGTTTTCTCCATCCCCATTCAACCTTCTTCTGTCTACACGGAGCAGGCTGAGTTGGTCGGCCGTCTTCCGGTGGACCGAAAACCCAGCGGCGTGACTTCCGTCTGAATATGGGGAATTGACTTGATTCCAGCGCTGGAAGAACCGATTGCGCTGTGGATTGTTGGAGGGGTTAGACGAAGGGCCTGAATGCGGGAAGGGGCAAAAATCTTCGTGATTGAAAAACTGCGGTTGCCGCCTTTCCAGCCGTCGCTTCGGCCATCGGAAAGCTCCCGTGGGATAGACCTTATCCGGCCTCGTCGGTTTTTTCTGAGTTCCGGACTTCGCCCTCCCAACGGAGAGCTTGCGTGACCGGCGAGAATTGCGTGGATGTAGAAAAATCTTGGGTACGAATCGGAGAAGATGCCATGAAAAGCGAAGAACACGAGCCATACGGTCGGCGAGGAACCCGCCCCACGTGTGCGCAGCATGGGCATGGACTGGTTATCTGGGAGGAGATAACCGGATGAAGTGACGACCACCGTAGGGAGGGGCCAGGCGGAGGCCACGAAGCCGATCGCTGAAAGAAGCCC
>CALLML010000023.1 GCA_938005705.1 uncultured bacterium | reverse complement strand
TCGGAGAACAACGGCCGAGGAGGGAGGAGGTCTATCTCGAGGGCGCTGTTCGGAGGCTGACGCGACGGTTGGGAAGGCGGAAACTGAGGTTTTTCGGTCGCATTCTGAAGATTTTTGCTCCTTCCCGCATTCCGACCCCTCATCTCACCCCTCAAAACAATCCACAGCGCAATCGGCTCCGGAAAAGCGACTGGGTGAATTTCGAATTGATTGAACGCATCGTGACCTTGAAACAATGACATCACCCGGTATACTGACCCACTATGTTATTCTATCCTTTCCGAGCGTTGCGTGCCGATCCGAAATTCGCTGCCGATATCGCGGCGCCCCCGTATGACGTGGTCTCGCAAGATGAGGCCCGTCGTCTGGCCGAGGGCAATCCTCATTCATTTCTGCGGATCAGCCGTCCGGACCTCGAATTTCCCGATGGCGTTTCGTCGTCAGACCCGGCGATTTATCTGCGCGCCGCTCAGCGCATGACTGAGTTCATCTCGGAAGGATGGCTGTGCCGCGACGAGGATGAATCGTTTTTTCTTTATCGCCTCCAGACCGCTGACCGCGCGCAATTCGGCATAGTTGGCGTCTGCGATGTCGCCGATTATGAAAACGGTGTGATACGGAAGCACGAACACACGCGTCCGGAATCCGAAGCGGACCGCGTTCGTCACACGGATGCGATTGACGCCAACGCCGGGCCTGTTTGGCTATTTTGGAAAGATGAGAAAAAGACCTCTGCGAGTTGGCGGCGAATAGAATCTGAAACTCCCCTTTATGATCTCGTTCGCCCCGATGGGGTGCGGCATACGATCTGGCGGATGCCACATAACGACGATCTGACGGCTTTATTCCGTGGCGTGCCCCGATGCTATATCGCGGACGGACACCACCGAGCGGCGGCGGCGGCGCGCGTGGCCGCGGTGAGGCGGATGGCGAACCCTCAACACAGTGGCACGGAGGCATACAACCGTTTTCTCGCTGTTATTTTTCCATCCGACCAGCTTTGTATTCAACCTTACAATCGTATGGTGAGCGATCTGGGAGGTCTTTCGAAAAAGAAATTTCTGGATGCCGTAAGCCAAGAGTTTAATATTCAACGCACAACCCATGAGCAGCCAGCCTCATCCGGGCGTATCGCCATGTATCTTGACGGCGATTGGTATGAACTGAGATGGTCAGCCCCCGATACCGCTGATCCGGTATCTCAACTGGATGTCAGCATCCTTCAGAATCGTCTGCTAGCGCCGATCCTCGGCATCCAAGATCCTCGGCGGGACCCCCGGCTCATTTTCCGCGGCGGTGCATGCAGCGCGCAGGAACTTGCTGACCGCGTCAATCGCGGCGAAGGGGCCGTGGTCTTCTCCCTTCACCCAGTTAGCGTGGAACAGTTGATGGCCGTGGCAGATGCGGGACTGACGATGCCGCCCAAAAGCACATGGTTTGAGCCGAAGCTACTGTCCGGTCTCCTTATCCACCGGCTCGATTCCGCCATCGCGCGATGAACATGCCCCCGCATGGCCCCTGCCAAGGCCAGATCCAGATGGGCCAGTGCGGCGCCCCTTCAACCAGTGGATGGGGCACAGGTTCGGGTTCAAAGAGCGGATGTCGTTGAGTAAACTCTTCCGCAGTTTCTACGGTTTCCGGGCGCGTCAATGTGCAAACCGCATAGACCAGGCGACCGCCCGGGCGAACATGCAAGGCAGCGTTTTCGAGCAGTTTTGCCTGAACGTGCGCGTAATAACGGATTTGATCCGGATGCGTCTGCCACCGCGCGTCGGGTCGGCGAGACCAGTTACCTGTGCCCGAGCAAGGGGCGTCCACGAGTACACCATCGAAGGTCGTTCGGCCAGGCAGCGGCTTCGTCCCGTCGTGTAAGTTGGTTTTAATCCGGGTTTCGCCCAGGCGGCGAAATCGGCGATGGGCCTCATGCAGTGCCGATCGGCGAATGTCCGTCGCCTGCACCTTCGCGCCAAGCGCGGCGAGATGAAGCGATTTTCCTCCCGCCCCACAACACAAATCCCACCACGATTCGCCCGCGGCCGGCGCAGCGGCCACGGCAACGCACTGGGAAGCGAGGTCCTGAACTTCAAAACAAGGGCAGAGAATTTTTTCTAATTCCTTCAGGTTCGGCCGATCGTCGGGAACGGCAACCGCGCCGGCTAATGGGGAGCTGCTATCCACGCCGATACCCAGCGTCGCCAAACGGTTTCGGAGTTCGTTTGCCGATATCCTAATCGTACGCAACCACAGAGGCGGACGGCGTTGAAATGTTTCGATACACCGGCGAAAATGAATATTGGAGTCAGTATCCGGCGGCACGGCCAATGTGGGGGCAAACCAGTCGGGCGTCAGGATCCGCCAGGACGGCCGTTCTCCTCGATGAAAAAGAGCTCCAACGACCGTGGCTTTGTCTTCGAGTGAAGCTTGCCCTACCAGTGGAAGGCGGGCGGGATTTTCGCCCATCGCCCGGATCATCCATTCGATGATCGGGTGCGGGGTGTCGCTCTCCAGGAGATAGGCGCCGATCAGTACCCGGTCTCCGTGCTCGGCGAAGCGGCCCAGCCAACCGCGCCAACGCAGCGCCCCGAATATCAAACGTGAGAGCAGCCGGCGATCCCGCGCGCCCCATTCCCGCCTTTTTCGATATTCGGTGGTCACCAACACGTCGGCGGGGCGGCCGGCCTCAACCCCCTGCTCTACTGCCGTCATCAGCGCCCGCGCCTGCGCTGCGCGCGCTGCCCAACATCGCTCGATCTCTTCTTGCATGACTGCCGAAGTTTCCCCCTTGTTACTGGTTCAATGGTCTTTTATATTCACCTATACACGATTTCAACGGTGGAGACTTAGCCCATGGCCAAGGAACTCGCATTTGTATTGATCAACCCATATTCCATTGCCAAGTCGCGGACCGGCGGCATCATCGGACGTTTTATGAGCCGAACAGGCATGGAGCTCGTGGCCGCTCGAATGTTCGGGCCGAGCGCGGAGCTGGCTCGCCGGTTTTCCGAACAACTTCGAAACAATCCCAATATTGAGCCCTCGGTGCGCGCGATTCTGGCCGATTATGTTTTACGGAATTACTCGCCACACCCCGTTAACGGACGGCGACGCCGTGTTCTCATGCTGCTTTTTGAAGGAGAGGATGCCATCCAACGCATCTATCGTGTGACCGGGCCCTTGCGGCCCAATCAGGAATCCGGCGAGACCATCCGCGACACCTACGGCGACTTCATTTTAAATGAAGACGGCACTCCTCGTTATGTGGAGCCGGCGGTATTGGTGGGCCCCGATCCTGATTCCGTGCGCGACACCTTGCGACTCTGGGCGCAATACAGCGAAAGCGACGGCGGTCTGATTCACAGCGCCGCCGATCTTGCGGAAGGCGAAAACGTGCAACAAACGCTGGTCCTGATCAAACCCGACAACTTCCGCTTTCCCAGTACGCGGCCGGGAAACATTATTGACCTTTTTTCGCGATCCGGTCTTCGCATTATCGGCGCCAAAGTACATCGAATGAGCGTCGAAGAGGCCGAACAATTCTATGGCCCTGTCCGCGACGTGCTTCGTTTGAAACTAGCGCGCATCGTCAGCGAACGCGCATCCCGCGCCCTCAAAGCCGAATTCAACATGGATTTTCCCGTCGCCGCCCTTGAAGAAATCGGTCGATTGCTTGGCCCGTATTATGGCGACCAGCAATTTAATGAGATCGTCCGTTTTATGACCGGCTACTGGGCGCCTGATTGCACACCGGAGGAACGCCGACAACCGGGGAAGGAACGTTGCCTCGCCCTCATCTATCGCGGGCCCAACGCGGTGGAAATCATTCGAAATATCCTGGGGCCAACCGATCCGAACAAGGCGACGCCGGGGCAAGTGCGTCGAGAATTCGGACACGATATCATGGTCAACGCGGCTCACGCTTCGGATTCCATTGCCAGCGCGGAGCGGGAAATGGCCATCATTCGAGTAGAGCAAGACCTTGCACGTTCCTGGATCGAACGATATTACGGGACCTAAAGCTAACGGGAAAAAAAGAGAGAGAGACACCATGTTCGAACATCTACAAGCCGCGCCTCCCGATCCAATTCTCGGTCTTACGGAAGCGTTCAACGCGGATCCTCGGCCTCACAAGGTCAATCTCGGCGTCGGCGTATATCAGAACAGTGAGGGACGAACGCCGATACTGGAGGCGGTGAAGGCGGCAGAAGCCGCCGTGCTGGCTCGTGAGGAAACTAAAAACTATTTACCCATTGCTGGAGAACCGGCATTTGGAAAGCGTGTTGAGGAATTTCTCTTCGATACGCAGTCTCCTGACACAGCACGAACCGCCCAGACGCCTGGAGGAACGGGCGCGCTGCGCGTGGCCGCGGATCTACTAGCTGAAATCTGTCGGGAACGCACGATTTGGGTGAGCGATCCCACATGGCCCAACCACAAGGGGATTTTCGCGGCCGCCGGTTTCGCCGTGAAGTCGTATCCTTACTATGAACCAGCCACCCATGGCGTGGCGTTCGAGCGCTTGGCGGAAAAACTGAATCGTATGTCCACCGACGACATCGTCATCTTGCATCTGTGCTGTCACAACCCGACCGGTGCTGACTTTACATCGGAACAGTGGAAGACGGTGGCGGATATCGCCGCACATCGCGGCTGGTTTCCCGTGTTCGATGCTGCATATATCGGGTTCGGCGAGGGATGGGAACCCGATCGCGCACCTCTAAGGTTTTTTCTCGATGCCGGCCTTGAATTTTGTGTCGCGGTATCCTTCTCTAAGAATTTCGGCCTGTACCGCGAGCGCGCGGGGGCTCTGACGCTGATTGGAGCCTCTAAGTCGGCCGCTGATGCGGCATTCAGCTGGTTGAAACGGGTCATTCGCGTGACCTACTCCAATCCGCCCGCTCACGGCGGCGCAATCGTGCGCACCATTCTTGAGGATTCGCTGTTGCGGGATGTATGGCGCCGAGAACTGACCGATATGTGTGGACGGATTCATGCAATGCGGGAACAATTTTGCACCTTGCTCCAAGCCCAACTGCCGGATCGTGATTTCTCCTTCATGGTGCGTCAACGCGGCATGTTTTCCTTCAGTGGACTGCAGCCTGATCACGTGGAGTGGTTGCGCACCGAACGCGCAATCTATATGACACAGGACGGTCGCATCAACGTAGCCGGCCTGACGCCAGCCAACTTGCCATGCGTATGCGATTCCATCGTGCAGGCAATTCGTTGTCTGTCCCTTTAAAACGTTCGCGACGGGTCATCATCGACAATCACCTGCCGAGGATCGTTGTGGCGATGGACTCCTTCAAGGGGTCCCTCGACGCCGCATCGGCTTGTGAAGCAGTCCGTGACGGCATCCTCCGGGTTATACCGGATTGTCAGATCGTTTGTCTGCCCATTGCTGACGGCGGAGAGGGAACCGCCCAAACCATGCTTCGGGCCTTAGGGGGCGAGTGGCGACGTCGACGCGTATGCGGACCTCTCCCTGAGCAAACTGTTTCCGCCGGTTTCGCGTGGATAGGGTCCGCATCGTTGGCTGTTGTGGAAATGGCATCGGCCGCCGGGCTACCGTTGGTTCCGCCGAATCAGCGCAATCCGGAGTGCACCACCACACGAGGGGTCGGACAACTAATTCGATCTGCCTGTCGTCTTCACCCTCAACGCCTGCTGCTCTCCCTCGGTGGAAGTGCAACCGTGGATGGTGGAGTTGGAATGGCCACGGAATTGGGATGGCGTTTTCTCGACGTGCGAGGACGTCCGATCGGTTGGGGCGGAGCCGCACTTTACAAACTGCACGCCATCGAAGGCGCCCCCCTCGTTGCTTTGCCCCGGGTGGAAGCGCTCTGCGACGTGACTAACCCCCTCATCGGGCCGCGTGGCGCTGCTCGGGTATTCGGGCCCCAGAAGGGGGCCGACCCGGCGATGGTTCGGCGGCTGGAAAAGGGACTTGAACGACTCGCCGACATCATCCGCCGTGATCTCGGCGTCTCGGTAGCGGATCTGCCTGGCGCCGGCGCCGCGGGTGGACTCGGCGCGGCCGCCGTCGTCTTTCTCGGAGCTCGCCTCCGTCGAGGCATCGAAGCCGTATTGGAAGCCGTAAGGCTGGAAGATCACTTGAAGGATGCGGAATGGGTGTTAACGGGCGAAGGATGTTTCGATCTCACTTCTCTGGAAGGCAAGGCGGTTTCCGGAGTGGTGGCGGCCGCCGCGCGGTATGGAGCGCGCGTGGCGGTTCTGGCTGGGCGCGTACGGTTGAGCCGTGCGCGGTGGAAATCGGCGGGGATTCAGATGGTCTACTCCCTCGCGAGCGCCGACTCTGAGGTGGCGAAATGCATGGATGGCGCCGCGGAGTATTTGTCACGCGCGGCGCAACGATGGGCAGAGAACGCTTTCGTCAAGTCTGATCGCTCACCTCGATCACCATGATCCAAGACACCATCATGAAAGGGAAAAACGCAAAACAATCTCCAATTCCCAATTTGGCCCCCGAAACCCTGTACGATTGGTTGACCGCCCTGGGCGAATGCGACCACCAGGGCTTTGCCCTTTGCGATGCCGCGGAGCGTATTTCGTTCTGCAATGCGACGCTGGCCGCTCTAGTGGGATTGGATCGATTCGCTGCCGAGGGAAAATATATCCGTGATCTTCCGTTCCGCTTTGTCGGGGACGAGCCAAGTTCGCTGTGGAACGCCATCCGGAGCAAAGTCTCATGGACAGGACGTTTACCGGTTCAAAATCCGGATGGCCGACAGACGAAGGTTGAGTTCTGTCTGCGCCCCATGTCAAGAGGCGGATTTCTTTTGGTCACGCGAGATATTTCCCGGGAGGAAGAACTCGAGCATCAGATCTGGCAGGCGCAGAAAATGGAGGCCATCGGCCGGCTGGCCGGTGGTGTCGCCCATGATTTCAACAACATTCTCACCTCCATTATCGGTTTTGCCCAGCTTATCCATGAGCAATTGCCGCCGGACCATCCTTGCACACGGGACATCGAAGAAATTTTGCGGGCGGGTGAGCGCGCCACGCGCCTTACCCAGCAACTTCTGACCTTCTCGCGAAAGAGAATTGTCGCAAGCCATGCGCTTGATCCGAAGGCCCTGATCATGGGTCTTGACAAACTTTTGCGCCAGACTATCGGCGAGGATGTTGAACTGGTGGTCCTCTTGGACCCCGCAACGCCCATCATTATGGCGGATGAGGGGTTGTTAGAGCAGGCGATCCTCAATCTGGCGATCAATGCGCGCGATGCTATGCCGCAGGGCGGCACGCTGACAATTCACACCCGCGGTGTTCGACTGGAGCCAAAGTTTTGTTCAAAACACTCGAAGATGTTGCCCGGCGATTACGCGCTGATCAGCGTGCGCGATACGGGAATTGGCATGGATTCCTCCATTCGCGAACATCTTTTCGAACCATTCTTTACCACCAAGGAAAAAGGCAAGGGAACCGGTCTCGGCCTCTCGATTGTCTACGGGGTGATCCGACACTTTGACGGATTTGTGGAGGTGGATACGGCCCCCGGCAAGGGAACCGAGTTCCGTCTCTATTTTCCTGCCGCCACTAGGCAGGAGCGGACCAAACATTTCGTCAACAGAGAGCCGGTGAGAGGCGGAAATGAAACGATTCTGATCGTCGAGGATGAAAATTCGGTGCGGAGTCTTATGTTGCGCGTGTTGAGGGCATACGGGTACCGCGTGCTGGAGGCCCGAAACGGCGAAGAAGGATTGTGCGTTTTTCGCCAAAGTGCACCTCCACCTGACCTCGTGCTGAGCGATATTGTGATGCCGCACATGGGCGGACCGAAAATGGTCGAAGAGATTCGAAAGATTGCCGCCCAGGTCAAAGTTCTGTATATGTCCGGCTTCGGGGGCGAATTTACAAGCAATCGCGAGTCCGACCTCGGCGCGCCGTTCCTCATGAAGCCGTTTACCGCAGAAACGTTAGCACGTCGTGTGCGCGAGACGCTAGACGCCGGCTGTCCGGATCGATGCGAAAAGAAAAGGATGGGTGATTCATGATTCGCTCCATCGGACCCATACTGTGGGCCTACGATTTGGAATGGGCGCCTGACCCGCAAGCCGGACGGCGTCTTTATGGGCTGAGTGACGCTGTCTCCGATGTGGACGTTGTGGGAGAGATGTGGAGGCTCGGCGGAGCAACAGAGGAGAATCCGACGCCTTTTCTCAAAATGATCCTATGCCGCGTATTATCTATAGCCGTCGTCCAACGAACTGTCGGACGGGACGGCCGCACCGACCTGAAGTTGCTTTGGTTGCCGCGTGACGAGACCGACCCCGCCCAGTGTTCCGAAGCGGCGCTGCTCAAAACATTTCTAGACGCGATCGGCAAGCACAAGCCCCAGCTCGTCGGTTACAATTCTTCCGGATCCGATTTCCGTATTTTAATCCAGCGCGGCGTTGTGAACGGGATTATGGCCGGAGAGTTCTGCGCCAAACCGGATCGTCCTCAAGGGGCAGATTATTTTCATCGCTACGGCGATCACCATCTCGATCTGATGGAACTCCTAGCCGGCTGGGGGCGCTTCGATCGCCACCCTTCTCTTCACGAAGTGGCGGTCCTGTCGGGCATCCCGGGTAAGTTCGAAACGGAAGGTGAGCAAGTCGCGCAAATGTGGCTGAGCGGACGTCTCCGAAAGATCATTGAGTACAATTGCTTTGATGCACTAAGCACCTATCTGCTCTGGCTGCGCATGGTTTATTTCTCGGGTCTCCTCCAATCGGGGCAATACGAGGAAGAACAAGGTCTGCTGAAAGACCTGCTTCTCGAAATGTCCGAAAAACCGGAGACGGCGTTTCTCGAACGGTATCTTGAGGAATGGGATCGCTTACAGGGCCTATCCGGGCTCTAACATTCGTCTTACAGGCGTAGAAAAACGAGCGACCTACTCCCACGGCGGAGAAGGTCCTTCTATAGCCGGCGGCGCCCAGTCCTCAATTTCCACTGGTACCTCCGGAATCGAGCGCAGAAACCATCGGCCATACCATTTTGTGTCGACCCGCCGATCCAGCAGCACCACCACGCCGGTGTCCGTTGAGCTCCGGATAAGCCGGCCGACACCCTGCCGAAATTTGATGACTGCTTCTGGCAGTGAATACTCTCGAAACGGATCGCCTCCACGCTCGCGAATGCGTTCCAGGCGAGCCTGGATGAGCGGATGATCCGGCACAGCAAAGGGCAGACGCGTGATCATCACATTGCTCAAGGCCTCTCCCGGAACATCCACACCCATCCAGAAGCTGTCCAGGCCGAACAGCACCGCGCCTCCCCCACCTCGAAAATCCTCCAACATCGCGCGCCGACCCAGCCCCTCGTTCTGAACCAGAAGGCGCAGCCCATCCTCCCTCAGTCCTTCGCGCACGAGTGCCGCCACGCGCTTCATCAATGACGCACTCGTGAAAAGTACAAAGGCGTTGCCTCGCGTCCGACGCGCAAAATGCCTGACCGCAGCCGCGCAGGGAGGCGCGAAAATCTCCTCACCTTCGCTGGGATCCGGCATCGCGCGGGGAATCCATATGCGCATTTGCCGTACATAATCAAACGGCGTTCCGACCTGAATCTCCTCGCACGGGTCCGCACCGATGCGATTCCGGAAGTAGGCGAGCGATCCGTTCACGGCCATCGTCGCACTCGTCAAAATTACCGACGGAAAGGCACCGAAGAGACATTCATGGAGGATCGAACCTACTTCAATCGGGGCCGAATAGAAGACCGTTTGACGATTCCGGCCCTCCAGTTCCAACCAATACACGTGATCGGCTTTCCCTTGTTTCAAAAATGTTTCCAGGGTCTCTCGCAATTCCACACCCCGGCGGCGAGCTTGTCGAAGCTCCGAGAGCAAATCCTCGTCTTTTTGAAGCGATTCTTGACGATACAAGCCGTCGCAAATGGCGCGAATTCGTTGTGGAACCGTCGTCTCGAGAGGCAGCGGATGCCGAATCGCATGCGCGGAATGATCATTATCCGGTCCTGCCAGACGTCGGGCCTCCTTGAACATCCACGCCACATCATCCCACATCTGCGTAACCTCATGTGCCGTCAATCCGTCGCGGAGGACCGCCAACAATCCTTTCTGCGTGTCGGGTTGATACAGGCGACGCATCCAGTGCTCGAACGCGTATTGCGAAAGACGGATGCCGAGGTGATCCGAGGCCACGGATTCCACTTGATGTGCCTCATCTAGGACGACTGCATCATATTCCGGCAACAAGGCAGCCTCCTGTGCGCGCAACGCGAGATCGGCAAACAACAGGTGATGGTTGACGATCAACAAATCGGCGGCCTGCGTCCGACGACGGGCGCGCATGAAATGACAGTGAGCGAATTCAGGGCAGCGAGCGCCGCGACAATTACCCTCTTCTGCGCAGACGGCACTCCAGATTTCGTCGGGTGGAGGTTGTTTCAAATCCTGAAGCGAGCCGTCCGCGGTGCGATCCGCCCAGAGCCTTAGTCGGTGCAGTTCCCTTTCGGCCACGCTTCCAAACAAATCCCGGCGCATCAGTTCGGCGCGCGCCAGACGCCGAAGGCAGATATAGTTGCTCCGGCCCTTCATCAAGGCGGTCTCAAACGAAACGCCGACAAGGTCCCGTAAAAACGGGATATCTTTCAATAGCAGTTGCTCTTGAAGACTGATGGTATGAGTGGACACTACCGCTTTGCGGCCTCGCGCGACGGCATGCCAGATCAGTGGGACCAAATACGCGAAAGATTTCCCGACACCCGTGCCGGCTTCGACCGCGAGATGTCCGCCTCGCTCCAGGGTCCTAGCCACGGCGCACGCCATCGCCTGTTGTTGTGGGCGGTGTTCGTATGTGAATGAGGAGTTTTTGCAACCGGTCGCAAGCGCACCGCCCGGGCCAAAAAACGATGCGCATCTCCTCTCAAAATCGAATATATCCGACCTCCCATCATTAGAATCGACCATCGGTGCGATCATGCCTTTCGCCGCTCTTTCTTTTTCATTTCACAGAGATATTCTGGCTTTTACAGGGGGGCCCATACGAAAACCAAGGCGTCCCATAACGCATGGCTTAGAATATTGATCCCCAGAGACTCTCGCCACGCGTATAACAATCCCCAATATACGCCGCACAGACCCGCTGCCACCACGAGCAAGAGGTTGCCCGACCCCAGATGCACGGCCGCGTAGAGCGCCGACGCCCCACCGATGCCGATCGAATGGCCCCACCGCCGGACCCATAACTTTTGCAATGCGCCGCGCCAGAAACATTCCTCGGCCGGAGCGATGATCAGCATCAGCAAAACCAGCATTCGAGCGGTAGAGATTCCCCTCCTCAACGCATAGACTTCGGAGATTGGGCCGGACGCCTCGGGCCAGACGAGTCGAATCCCGTGAACGCCTGCATAAAAGAGGGCATATAGGAAAAGCGCAGATGCCGTCCCCCACCCCATGACCGCTGCTACTCGACGGATATCCATTCGAATCGTACCAGGGATCCGCCACGCTCCGACCGCCGTTGCGACCGAAACCGCCGTCACGGCAGCTATTGGCATCTTCAACCAGAAAGCGTTCGGGCCCTCATGCAAAGACAGAAAAACCGGGGCGAACAATGACACGCCAATTCCCGCAATAAACATAGGCCGCCCTTTCTCTTTCACTGCATGCTGATCCCGAGCGCCGCCGCCGCAATCCCGACAGTCAACAAAAGTCCGAACAGCAAATTCAATTGCGCCGTCGCGCCGTCGAGCGCCACAAAATCCTGCGGCTGCCGCGGTTCATAACGGCGGACGGCGCGTCTCCACAAGCGAATGGCGTAAGGCATTGCAAATAAGGCCAATGCAGCGGAAAACGGCAACGGCGTCACGGGCAGGGCCATCGCTCGCGGCGCCCATATCATGGCAATAAGGAAACCAAACGGCGCGAAGAGCAAAAAACCGTAGTAATGCAGCGAGCCCTCATCTCCAAGGAGGGACGCGATCGTCGTCACGCCGTGTTGACTGTCGCCTTCCTGGTCGCGCCAGTTATTGGCGTGAAGAATCGCCACCACCAGCAGCGCAATCGGTATCGCGGTGATCATGGGATACATTGAAAAACGTCCCGTCTGAACCGCCCAGGCTCCTGTTGCTCCCAGGATGCCGAAATTGAGGAATACGGCCACATCTCCCAACGCCAGGGCCTTCAGAAAAGAATAGAGAACGCCTATAAAGACGCCCAACGCTCCGATCGCCCAGAGCGCCGGCGCATCCTTCATCGCCAGGATCGCACCTATGGTTATGCCGATCGCAAATAGAACGCCGGAGGCCCGCGCGATTTGTCTGTCCGTAAGCCATCCGCGTACGATAGCCCCGCTGACCGGTGTGACCTCGCGATCCAGCCCGCGCCGATAATCCCAAACGTCACTCAGCATGTTCGCCGCTGTGTGCAATAGTATCATCGCGGCCAACGCCATCAGGAAGGAACCGGCCTTGAACCGCACTCCACCCACGGCCACCGCCAGCGCCGTACCATAAAACACCGGTATGATCGACGCCGGTAACGCCCATGGGCGGGCGGCCACCCACCAGCGCATAGAAGTATGGACATCACCTGAAACCTGACTTGACACCTTTTTCATGTTTAATCCGGGCTCCTTTTGACACCATTTGGTATTCCGCGGCGATGATGCATTCGGCACCACCCACCGAGTGACGTCGGTTCATCCCCAACCGGCGACTCATCTGGCGGCAACTTCAGCCATTCATCCTTCGGATACCCACACCGAATCGGTTTACCCATGAGTTTTTCAAATGGGCGGCAGATAGAACGATTCTTCCTCACACGTGGATGTGACCTAAACGTGCTGCTCGCCAGGGCGACTGCTTCGGCCGATGCGATGAACATTATGCTTCGGATCTATAATCACATTATAGTAGATTACATGGTTGACGTCTTCAATATGCAGTCCACGCCCCGCCCCATCCGTCGCGACGAGAATTCATCGCCTCCTTTCCGGAAGTCCTCCAGAACGTAAAGCCTACTTTGTGACAGCGCACCCGAAATCAATGCCGCCTCAGAACTGCGCCGCAGCGATTCGCACGTCAGATGTTCCGCCGTCACGCGCCGATTGCCGAAGAGGAGAATGCAATGCCAGTCACCACACCGTAGAAAATTTAGAAGAACCGGAAATTTCTGTCGCGAGGTTACAACATAATGTCTATTCAACCGAAGAGGGAGGTGCTCCCCATTGATTGGACAGTTCTACGGGTAAAGTAAGCTAATGTTCTTTCGGTTGTCCACCTCCTTGTCTGGTCCCTATCCCCGCCCCCTAGGGGGCGGCGCGCCACCCCGTGGCCGGCCATGCTGGCGCATT
>CALLML010000022.1 GCA_938005705.1 uncultured bacterium | reverse complement strand
TTCGCGGCGGGTCGGGCGGCGGCAGAAGCAGGGGACGGATTTTCCGGTAAAGGTCGCGCAAGGCCGCGTCATGGCTCATCAAGGACTTCTCGATTTCGGCGAGCCGTTTTTCCAATTCCGCGCGATTCAGCAGTTGTTCCCGCATCATGACGAACGCCCGAACCACAAATACGCTCATTTGCACGGCGCGGTCGTTGCGCAGAAGATTCGCGGCCATAACGGCCCCGTGCTCCGTGAACGCGTAGGGGCGAAATCGGATATTGCGCTTTTCGGATGCGGTCACAGTTTGTGACCGCATGGCCTGGGCCGTTGACAACGCCAATCGCGAGGTCAAACCGGCGTACTCGTCGGGTGTCAGTTGAAACATGAAGTCTTCTGGAAACCGTTTCAGGTTTCGTTTGATCGCCTGATTGAAGACCTTGGTCGGAACGCCGTAAATAGCGGCCAGGTCGGAATCCAGAATGACCTTTTGTCCGCGCAGAGTTAGAATCCGTGGGAGCGCGCCGCCCGCCGAGCAGAGGATAGGCTTATTCGTCACGGTGTTTGCTCCCCTTGATCCTCGGCAGCACGACGTCGGCAACGGCCTTGCCCACCACGTCGGCCACGAAGGCCTGCATGGACATATCGAGCAGCGCGGCCTTGACCCGCAAACGCTGGTGAACTTCCTCGGGCAAATTCACGTGGACTTTTCGACGCATCGGCCCTGATTTCTTTTCAGGCATGTTCGTGTGTCTCCACTCCCGCGCCTGTGCGCGCGCGGGTTGACAACGGGTAGATTTATACCAAAGCAAAAGAATCGCGGCCACTTTTCGTTCATGGCGGCCGGAAAGGACCCGTCAGGGAGGATCGCATCCCGCGACTCGTCCGACGAAGCGCCGCGCGAAGGCGGAAGCGGGAGCGCCTAGCCGGGGGGATGTTCCGAGCGGCGCGGCGGCGCCGCAAGGTACACGGGGCCAGGCGGGGATCGGTACGGCGCAACCGTGAATTTTGCTTTCGAAGTTGGTTCTGGCGATGGTCAATATGCTGCAGGCCGCCGCGCCGTTATTGCGCGGAGTCTGCGGCGGCGTATCCGGTGCGCGCGAAAAGTCCGGGGCTGGCAATTTCCCTGAAGCCGGTTTCTCCTTCGCGCACGATAAACAGCGCCTCGGCATCCGTATGCTCGGCGAGCCACGGCAAGCCCTCCTCGGGCCCCATCACAAACAGCGTGGTGGCCAGCGCATCCGCCCACGCGCCATGGTTCGCAACGACCGTGACGCTTGCCACGCGACTCCGGACAGGGCGTCCGACGCGCGGATCGAACAAATGGGAATAGGCCTCGCCGTCTTCGCCCAGCACGTAGTTGCGATAGTCGCCGGAGGTCGCCACAGCCGCGTCTGACAGCTCTAAAATCGCCATCACATCGGCGCCGGGCTCGATATCGAGCACGGGACGTTCAATCCCGATCCGCCATGGACCGCCTTTTAGGTTTCGCCCGCGCACCACAATTTCGCCGCCGACATCGACATAGATATTCGTATGGCCGCGCCGCATGAGCAGGTCCGCCACTTCCTGCGCGGCGTAGCCGGGCGCAATGGCGTTGAAGACTATCTGGAGGCCGGGCAGCCCCTTCTGAAGCTGGTTCGAGGACACCACGGTCAGAAGATGATAGCCGCAGTTAGCCCGCGCCGCCGCCTCGGTCTCCGGGTCCGGGGTGCGTTTGGGGCCGGTGCGCCCGAACCCCCATGCGTCGAACAGCGGACTGAAGGTGACGTCGAAGGCGCCGCCGGACGCGCGGCTCAGTTCAAGCGACAGAGCCGCCAATTCCGCGATGCGCGGCGTGACTTCAATGGGCGCCAGGCTGGGATCGGCGTTAAACTTCGATAACGCGCTATCCGGCTTCCATGTAGAGAGCTCGGCGTCCATCGCGTCGAGCAACTCCTGTATCTCGCGGTGAAGCGCCGCGAGGCGGCGCGCGTCGAAACCGCGCTCGACGAGCTGCACACTGTAGCCGGCGCCAAAAATCTCGCCCGCCATTCGCCACGTCTGCGCCGGGCGGTCGCGCTGCGTGGTGTACACAAAGAGCGCGGCGAGCACCGCCAGCACCCAGAGGGTTTTAATCGGATAGAAGCGGCGGGGTTGGATGAGTTTCATGCGCGTACAGATCAATGCGCCGGGCCCGCGAAAGGCCCGACGCATCAAGCCCGGCAACCGATCCCGCTCAGAACTCGTCGTAGGCGATCTGCTCTTTTTCGACGCCGAGATCGAACAGCATCTTGTTGACCGCCGCGATCATCGGGGGCGGACCGCACAGGTAGTATTCGACTTCGGTCGGGTCGGGGTGGTTCTTGAGATAGTTCTCCAGTACGACTTGATGGATGAACCCCTTATAGCCGGTCCAGTTGTCTTCCGGCTGTGGCTCGCTCAATGCCACGTGAAACTTGAAATTGGGGAACTGCTTCTCAATCGCACGAAATTCCTCTTCGTAGAACATTTCGCGGAGAGAACGCGCGCCGTACCAGAACGACACTTTGCGATTCGTTTTCTTTGTGAGGAAGAGGTCGAAGATGTGGCTTCGGAGAGGGGCCATGCCGGCGCCGCCGCCGATATACACCATCTCCTT
>CALLML010000021.1 GCA_938005705.1 uncultured bacterium | reverse complement strand
AAACGGCTGGGACAGACGCGATTATCGCCGGTCACGCAAGCTCTGAGCCGGTAAGCGCAGTCCGAAACTCGGAGAACAACGGCCGAGGAGGGAGGAGGTCTATCCCGAGGGCGCTGTTCGGAGGCTGAAGCGACGGTTGGGGAGGCGGAAACCGAGGTGTTTCGGTCGCATTCTGAAGATTTTTGCTCCTTCCCGCATTCCGACTCCTCATCTCACCCCTCAAAACAATCCACAGCGCAATCGGCTCCTGCAATAATTGCTTTGGCGCGTCCGTTATTTAAAAAAAAATTAGCAATTTGTTTCGCGGTCCAATACTCTAGCTTAAGACTAATAGGGGGGCTCGTGTGATGGAGCGACCGGTGTGTGGGGGGACGTTCTGTTCCCTCATCAGGGGGATGACATCGTTGGGAGACCATAGATAAATGAAACACTCGATCTGGTTGGCGTTATTGGCGGGAAGCCTGCTCATGGGCGCTAGGCCGTTGCATGCTCTCATCAATCCCAACTTTACGCCTGTTCATCTGGTCCGAGAGGCGGAGACGATTCTGGAAATTTCTTTTGATGGACGTGACGCGGATGGCCGGCTCAAGGCGGTCACCAAAGCCGTACTCAAGGGAAAACAACAGGACCAGCCCAAAGAATTTTTCATTGATCCACGCACCGCCATTGCCGAAGGACAGCGGGACACGTTCATGGATGCGGCGCTTCGCAAGGGTCAGCGGGCGCTGCTTTTCACAGGCGCCTTTCGCCCCGTCGGTGCATCCGGCGGCGAAATGAATTTTGGCGCGGGGGATAGCGGTGGGCCTTTGGCCATTGCATTTCTACATATGGACAGTTTTGCGGAGACGCAGTGGGCGGTGCTCGAACAGTGGGAAAAAGGTCAATGGGAGTTTGTTAAAGGCGAAAACTTTCTCCTCGCCACCTATAACGGGGCGACGGACATGTTGCGGCGTATGGTGGATTACATCCTCCTGGATCCTGAAGCGGATGTGCCCGTCTCGGCATCTGCCCAATGGCGGAATCCGGTGGCACGTGTCGGCCGTGTGGAAGGGACCGTCCTGCGGGCGGACGCGGTTTATTTGACACCGCCCGCCAATCCCTGGACCGCCGATCTATTCCTGGCGCGACGGGAGGGTGACCGGCTTTACCGGTGGCGCGAAGGCGGGCTGAAGGACATCACCGAAGAAACACGGCTCGATTCCCGTAGCAAGCTACACACCTGGGGCGATTTCAATGGCGATGGCCGACTCGATCTAGCCAGCTATGACGGCCGAGTTCTGACGCTCCACCTGCAAGGGCAAAATGGAGTATTCGAGGTGCGCCCGGTTGCCGGAGCGCAGGAAATTTTCTCCGGCGAATATCTCTCTCTGGCCACCCTCGGCGACGATTCCACGCGCGCCGTTCTGCTGGCAGGAACACGCCGCGGGCCGGTCCTCATTGTTTTTGATGAGCAGGGCAACGCCGTCTGGCGTTCGCTGACAGAGGCGACCGATGCGGGGGCCGATACGGGGGGGGGCTGTCTGGTGGCGGATTTTGACGGAGACGGGAAGCCGGATATTCTCGAACTGGGTGCAAAGTCCAGCCGATGGTATCGTGCCATTGCAGCGGCCCGCTTCGCGCCGCCCCAGACGGTGGCCGTTCACACAGGCAGCGGCCCGCATGGTCCCGTCCTCGGCGACTTCGATCAGGACGGCCTGCTGGACGTTTTCATCGCCGCGGAAGAGAGCCATTTGCTCTGGCAAAATCGCGGTAACGGCATGTTCGAGGAAGTCATGGGTCACAGCGGCGAGGTGAGTTACAAACACACCAATAGCGGCATCCTCGCGCTAGCGGAGGACTTCAATAATGACGGCCGCGTCGATTTGCTGATCGCCTATGGCGTGCCACGTCCACCCTACATTCTTTACAATCGAGGATTTCGCTCCTTCGCGCACGCGCTCGACCTCGATCTCCATCGAGAGGCCGTACTGCCCCAGACCGAAGAGGGCCAACAGGCCATAACCTTCGGAGATTTCGACGGAGATGGCTTCAGCGATTTGGCCATCGTGCTGCGGGACGGCGAAATCCGGCTGGTGCAAATCGCCCTCGATAATCAGAAGCGGGGGCTGGTCTTGTGCGCTGCTCTGCCGCGTGGCGGGACCGGCCCAATTCCGGCAACGGCCACACGATTCGAGCGGCCGCTGGGCGCGCGACTCGCTTTGCCCGGTCGGCCCGCAGTTTTCGGTGCGCGCGAGCCGGGGCCGATTGAAATTACCTGGCGTTCAGCCGGCCGTGAAGAGCAACGGCGCGAAGTGGTCCTCGAGGAAGGGCCGTCTCTCCTGATCCTGGAGTGATGCGAATATTCGCAGGTTTTCGAAGGGTTGGAAGGGATAGCGCTATGTTTTTCCAAGCCTTGGAAGTATTCGGATTGTAGGTTTCCTCACTTTGGAAAATGGGCGACCCTCTATGAATCGAATAGAATCGGCGATCACCCCGGATATGAGGACCCCCCGCTCTATGGTTTGCGTCCTCAGCTACAACATCCTCTACGGCGGACAGGACCGGATCGAAACCCTCGCCTCCGTAATCCGCGGACGAGGCGCGGATATCGTCGGTCTACAGGAAGCCAACGAACCCGCGAACGTGGAGCAACTGGCGAAAGTGCTCGGTCTCCATTACGCACTGGCCGAATCCCGCCGCAGCCCTTTCCACGTAGCTCTTTTGAGCCGCTGGCCGATAAAAGAGGTGGAAAACTTGGGCGAGCGCTGTTCGATCCTCCAACGGACCGCCCTGCGTGCGACCATTACACCAAACGGAGAACCGTGGCGGATCGTCGTGCTGCACTTATCGCCGGGAGCAAAAGCGGAGCAGGAAGCCTTCCGCCTCCAAGAAATAGAGGCGTTGCTTTCGGCAATCGGCGCCCCAGCCGCCTTTGAGGTCCCTACGCTGATGATGGGCGACTTCAATAGTCCGGCGCCATCGACGGCAGCGAAACCGGGAGAGATTGCGTATGTGGCGCGGCGAATCGCCGCCGCCGGCTGGACCGACGTGATCGCCCGCATTCACGGTGACCGTCTGTTGCCTACACTGACGACAGATTGTCCGACGCGGCGAGTGGACTATATCTGGTTGTCGGCTGACTTCACCGCTCGCCTTGCAGACGCAGGCGTCGAGCAGAGCGATGCCGCGCGTGCCGCCTCCGACCATTTTCCCGTATGGGCCCTTTTGCGCCCTCCCACGGACTCCAAAGAGGAAAGCATCTGCTCGTGAAAAACGCCCGATACCTTGTGCTCGAGGCCTCCGGCGTGGGATCCGGCCCCTTGGGGTGCGGAGACCGGCCGCCGCGCAGGCCCGGTGGCCGGCCCCAAGCCAGGGTGTTCCGGCGCCGGAGTGTACGATTAAGCCCACGCTTCTTTTTGAGGGATGTGCCGGTGTTGTTCCAGCAAAGACAGCAACACATTTTACCGTGTTTTTCCCAGCGAGACCCGACAACGCAGACCACTCCAAAGGGCAGGAGACCCTCGATACGGCTATTTGCTTTTGGTGAAACCGCGTGAGAACAGAAAGACGACTAAAGATGCAATAGAGGTTAAACCGATGAGAAGCCTGGAGACGATTCGAAGATTGACCGACGCGTTCATTGCTCTATTAGCCGTCGCAATCGGACTGACGGACACCGCATGGGGAGAAATGCGTGCGTGGCCGTATCCAGTGTGCCACACACCGGGCAATGGCCCTTTGACAGGGCAAGGCGATCGCGTGCTCATCATCGGTTGTCGCAACGGCTTTTTCTCCGGCGCCGTGGCCGTGCAATCCGCCACCCCCCTGAAAAACCTACGAGCCTCCCTGCGTCCTGAGCCGGCATCGCCAGCGGGAAGAGCGCTGCCGGCAGGACCGAGTCAGCGAGTCTGGATTCGATATGCGTTGCCATGGACAAACGGGCGCGAGCTTCCGCCCGGTCTCGATATTTTACTGGAAACGCCGCCAGAAACTCTTGCAGGCGACGCCAAGAGCCCTTCCGTGGCCATTTGGGTGACGATCGCCGTGCCCTCCGACCTTCCCGAAGGCGTGTATCGCGGAACGCTGTACATCACGGCGGATGAAGAAGCGGAACAACGCGTGCCTGTGGAGTTGCGGGTCGCCGGCTGGACGTTGCCACCACCAGACAAATGGCGCACATGGATCGAGATGATCCAGTCGCCCGATACGCTTGCTCTCGAATACGACACGCCTTTATGGTCCGAGCGTCATTGGGAGCTCATCGCCCGCAGTTTTCGGCTGATCTCCGGCAGCGGCAGCCGGACGGTGTACATCCCGGTCTTACGCGAGACCAATCAGGGCAATGAACAGGGCATGATTCGCTGGATCCGAGGCCGCGACGGCAGTCTGCGGGTAGATTTTTCCGTGATGGAACGTTACCTGGATGTGGCGCAAAAAAACCTAGGAGATCTTAAACAGGTCATCCTTTATGTTTGGGATGCTTATCTGGCCACGGAACACCGTGGCAAGACACTTGAAGAGCGACCGCAGATCACCGCAAAGCCCAACACCTACGAGTACGATAACCAAATGCGAGCGCTCCAGCAATGGGAAAAAAGGCAGGGCGGCATCATGGTGACCATTGTAGACGAAGCGACGGGCGCTGTCGAAGCCGACCAACTGCCGCACTATACGGACGAGAGGAGCCGCGCTATCTGGGAGCCGTTTTATCGGGAACTGCGGAGTCGACTCCGAAAGCGGGGACTTGAAAATCAGCTGCTGCTGGGCATGATGACCGACCTCGAACCTTCGAAGAATCAGGCAGCTTTTCTGCAAGAGGTGTCAGGCGGTGCGCCTTGGGCGGCTCACTCGCATTATTGTCGCATCGCGGGGGACCCCCACCCCAACAAGGCGCTGCATGGCATCGCCAGTGTGGCCTATGAGGCCCACGCCTACAGTCTCATCTACAACGTGCATCCCGCGCAAAGCCGCGGGCAGGGCTGGCGATTGCCGGCACTCTCCGCCTATTTGTGCCGGTTCGGTCTGCTCAATGGTCATCCCCTGCGCGTCCGCCTGATGCCCGAGGTCAATATCACGGGTCGCCAGCGCGGAGTGGGTCGGCTGGGAGGCGATATCTGGAGTGTCCTGCGCGATGCGAAAGGCCAGCGCCGCGGATGCGTTTTCCAGCGGTATCCCCACAACCACTGGCGAGGATTGAATATCAATAATTGGATGTTGGCGCCGGGACCCGACGGCGCAGTAGCGACCGCTCGTTTCGAGAACCTGCGCGAGGGCGTGCAGGAATGTGAAGCGCGGATTTTCCTGGAGGAAGCGCTGCTCAACGACGCACAACGCGCCCGATTGGGCGAGCCCCTCGCCACACAAATCCGCGCCGTGCTCGATGAGCGCCATCTGGCCCTGTGGCGGAGCTATTGGCCGAATGACGAACAACTCGCCCTGCTGGGCCGCATTGAGGGTCGAAGCATGCACGAGGCAATTTGGGGAGGATTGGGCAAGGTGGGTATATCACTGCCCGGCTTCTGGGAGGGCGAGGCGCGTGCCATGCGCGACCGTTTCGAACGTGAAGGAATCCAATGGTTCGTGGAATCGGACTGGCAAAGTCGAACGGAAACCCTATTCCGCCTCGCAGGCGAAGTGATGCGGCGGCTGCAGTAAATGAGCCCCCTTTGTCCAGGCTGGACGCCGGCGGCGGCTCTTGTTGCGGTCCTGGTCACTGGGCTTTCCGCCTTCACCCGCGCCGACCCCGCGCCCTTGCCGGCAGCTTCCGCAAAAGCCTTGCCGCGCTGGCGCGGATTCAACCTGCTGAACAAATTTCATGCCGAGTGGCGGAACGGCCCCTTCGAAGAAGAGGATTTCCGCCTTATTGCGGAGCTCGGCTTCAATTTCGTCCGTCTACCAATGGATTACCGGGTGTGGATCGTCGAGGGCGACCCGCGACGGTTCGATGAAAAGACTCTCGCCGAGATTGATCAAGCGATCGAATGGGGGGGGCGGTACGGGATTCATGTGTGCCTCAACTTTCATCGCGCGCCCGGCTACTCCGTCGCTACGCCCCCGGAGCCGTTCAGCCTGTGGCGGGACGCGGAGGCGCTGAATCTTTGCGCGCTGCACTGGGCCGTTTTCGCCCGCCGCTACCGTGGTATCCCGAACGAGCGGCTGAGTTTCAATCTGATCAACGAACCGCCCGCCCCCGTGGACGGTCCAACCTATGCGCGCGTCGTGCGCCGCCTTCTCGACGCGATCCGCGCCGAAGACCCCGATCGGCTCGTAATCTGCGACGGCCTGGCCTGGGGCGTTTTCCCCTGCCCTGACCTCGAGCCCCTCGGCGTGGCGCAGTCAGGCCGCGGCTATGCGCCCTTCGGAATTTCCCATTACCTCGCGGAATGGGTGGACACCGCGAATCACCGTAGGCCGCCAGCATGGCCCGACTTGCGCGTGAACGCATTCCTCTACGGGCCGGTCAAAGCCGAGTATCAATCGCCTTTGCGGCTGGTCGGACGTTTCGACGCGCCCGGACGTCTTCGAATCCACGTGGATCAGGTGTCGGGGCGCGCGCAGCTTCGCATTTGGGCCGATGACCGGCTACTGGGCGAACACTTGTTCACTCCAGGACCCGGCGAGGGCGAGTGGAAACGCATCATTTATCGCCCCGAATGGAATATTTATCAAAACGAATACGACCGCTCGTACACCTTCGACGTGGATCGTCCCGCGCGTGAACTTCGCCTGGAGCTGACAGAAGGCGACTGGCTGACCTTGCGCGAGATCGGCTGGCGCCCAGGCGGAGATGACGCCCCCGAACACATCGTTCATGCGCGCGGGAATGCATGGGGTGTCAAACAGGATGTCGTGCACTTCAACCCCGACGACACCGAACAGCCGTTCCGCACCGAGCGCATGTTTGATCGGGAATGGCTGCGGACGGAATACGTGGAGCCTTGGCGGGATTTGAAAAATCGCGGCGTGGGCGTGATGATCGGCGAGTGGGGCGTGTATCGGCGCACGCCGCACGCTGTCGCGCTGCGCTGGATGCGCGACAATCTGGAGAACTGGCGCGACGCGGACATCGGCTGGGCCTTGTGGGAGTTCCGTGGCCCGTTCGGCGTGCTGGACAGCGGGCGCGACGATGTCGAGTACGAGGATTTCCGCGGCCATCGCCTGGACCGGAAAATGCTGGAGCTGCTGCAGGCCTACTGAAAAAGAGGATCGAAACCATGCGAATTCCTATGCGTATTTCATGGCTGATCGCTCTTGCCGCCGCCCGGATCGTCAGCGCGGAACCCGTTTCCGACATGAGCGTGGTTCGTCTGGGCGAAGGCATGCGGGTGAAAAGCGACGGGCTCTTCATCTTTCAGTCGGGCGGGACCGCCGGTCATTTTCTGGTGGAGCAGGCCTGGGATGGCGACGCGCGCCTCTGGCGTTTCATCAACGGTGTGTGGAAATCCGAGCGATTGTACAAAGGACTGGGCCAATGTTTCTCGCCACTGGTGTATGACTTCGACGGCGATGGCGCGTACTCCGTCTTCATCGGTTCATGGGAAAAGGCCGCTGGCGTGCACGAAATTCCGTTACAAAAAGACGGAAGGCCTAGCGGCATCATTCGCATCCTGCCCGGCAGCGACGCGTGCGGAAAAATCTTGTGTCTGCGGGTCGGAGATGGAAGGGGCGACGGTCTCGCCCGTCTGTATGTGGGCAGCGAGGAGAACGGCGGCGGACTTCATGAATTCACATGGAAGCAGGGCATCGGCTGGACCCGCATTCGCATTCACACCGGCCACGTGGGGGAATTTGCGATCGGCGATGGACGCGGCGACGGCGTCCGCCGGATTTACGCGGGGGATCGTGACGGTCAACTTTATGAATTCACCTGGCGGAAGAACCACTGGCAAAAACAGGACGTGCCACTGCCCGCAAAAAACGTGCGGACGGTCGCCCTAGGCGACGGGCGCGGCGACAGCAAGCCGCGCCTCTATGTCAACGCCGGCTCAGGCTCTTTTGAAGTGGAATACGGAGATGGCCAGTGGCATGCCCGCCGGATCGGGCGAGACGGCGCGCGTTATTACTTCGCCATAGGGCGAACTGCCGGCGAGAAACCGGGCGTGTATTCCCCTGTGCAGGGAGTGGGCCTGTTCGAGTGGCGATGGCGTAACGGCGCTTACAGTGAAACCCAGGTGGATGCCGTCACCTCAGCCACCGGCCAAGTGGCTGTCGGAGACGGGCGCGGTGACGGCATTCAACGCCTCTATGTGACCAACGGCGATCGCCAGGAAAGCGGAGCGGCGATCT
Organism: uncultured bacterium; assembly: GCA_938005705.1. GTDB lineage: Bacteria > Verrucomicrobiota > Kiritimatiellia > PWTM01 > PWTM01 > CALLML01. The sequence goes on along the minus strand of CALLML010000021.1, from coordinate 21,267 downwards.
GGGAACTGACGATCCCCTGAGGAATTCGCTCCCAGCGGTCCGGTTCCCGTTCGCTTCGGACCTTTACGACTTCCATCGAAGACCCAGGATGAGGGAGCTTGGTCTTTTTCTCCTTGAACGTGCCTCCCACGCCAAGGGGGGCTCCGCGCCGTCCTTGTCCTCGCGCCGCCAGGGCGATAGTATGCATTTCAGCGGGGCCTGAAGCGTACGGCCGACCGCGATAATAGTTGCAATGAAAGCGGGTTTTCTCGACAAACTGATTGGACGACTGGATCGCCTCGATCCAGATCACCTGCAAGCCCATATCCTGCGCCTTGCGCGGGAAAAAGGCCTACTGGAAACGATCTTTCACGCCCTGCAGGAGGGAATCGTACTGTTAGACGGGCGCGGACGCATGCTCTACGCCAACCGCGCCGCCGGACGGCTGTTGGGTTTCGACATCGAGCACAACGAGGGCGATCCGCTGGCGCGATTTCTTCGCGGCGTGGACTGGAATCTCGTGCTGCGACTCGACGAGGGCGAATGGTCGCGCGTGGTCAGCCGCGAAATAGAGATCCATTATCCGGAACACCGGTTTCTAGCCTTTTATGTGGTCCCGTTGACCCTTCAGGAACCGGCGGAACGCGGCGCCGTGGTGATCCTGCGTGACGTCACGCGCGATCGTCAGTCCCAGGCCGAAAACGTCGAGTCCGAGCGTCTGCGTGCCATCATGTTGCTTGCGGCAGGCGTGGCGCATGAGATCGGCAACCCGCTTAACTCGCTCTCTATCCACCTGCAACTCCTTCGCCGCGAGATGGACGATACACCGCAGGCCACCTCGCTGCGCGAATTGGTGGACGTGTGCCGCCGCGAGGTGGAGCGGCTCGATCGCATCGTGGCTCAGTTTTTGCAGGCCGTGCGTCCTGTACCACCCCAACTGGAATCGGCGCAGATCGCCGAGATCGTGCGCGAGACGGTGGAATTTCTCCGCCACGAAATCGCCGACCGCAATGTGACCGTGGAAATGGACGACGGCGCGGCCCTGCCATCCGTGCGCGTGGACCGCCACCAGATGCGACAGGCTTTCTTCAACATCGTAAAGAACGCTATCGAGGCCATGCCCGGCGGCGGCCGGCTATCCATCTCTTTTTCGGAGACCGACCGCTTCGTCGTGGTCACCTTCCGCGACACCGGCAAGGGCATCCGCTCCGAGGATCTCAGCCGCGTATTTGAACCCTATTATACCACAAAGGCGCGCGGATCGGGCCTCGGTCTCATGATCGTGCATCGCATCATTCGTGATCACGGCGGAGAGATTGAGATCCACAGTGAACCCGAACGCGGAACCGCTGTGCTCATTTCATTGCCGCGCGAGGACCGTCTGATCCGGCTGTTGGAATCGGGCACAGCGACGCGCTCTGGAGAGTACAGCCGTGAAGGATAAGGCGACGATTCTGATCGTGGATGACGAGAAAAACACGCGGGAGGGCCTCGCCCGCGCGCTTCAGCGTTCGTATCGTGTGCTGACCGCCGAGAGCGGCCCAGCCGCGCTCCGTCTGCTCGACACCGAACCGGTGGATTTGCTGCTCAGCGACGTGCGTATGCCGGAGATGGACGGTCTGACATTGATGAAACGCGCCCTTGCCCGGCTGCCCCAGCCTGTCTGTGTGCTGCTGACCGCCTATGGCACGATTGACGCTGCCGTGGAAGCGACCAAACAGGGTGCCTACGACTACCTGACCAAGCCGGTCAACCTGGACCGCCTCGAAACAGTGATTCAGCGCGCCCTCGCCTCGCGCGCGATGGAGACGGAAAATCGACATCTGCGCGAACAGCTCGACCGCCGGTTCGGGCTGGAAAACATCATCGGCCAGTCGCCGCAGATTCAGGAGTTGCTGGAGACGATCCGACAAGTGGCGCCCTCGCGGGCGACGGTACTGATCGAAGGCGAAAGCGGCACGGGTAAGGAACTGGTTGCGCGGGCACTGCACCAGTTCAGCCCCCGTTCACGAGGACCGTTCATTGCTGTGCACTGCGCGGCGCTTTCACCGACCCTGCTGGAGAGCGAGCTATTCGGCCATGAGCGCGGCGCGTTTACCGGAGCCGTGGCCCGCCACACCGGGCGCTTCGAAGCGGCGGACGGCGGCACGCTTTTTCTCGACGAAATCGGAGAGATCCCGCCGGAGATTCAGGTGAAGATCCTCCGCGTATTGGAGGAGCGGCGGTTCGAGCGGGTGGGCGGCCGGGAAACCCTCGAAGTGGACGTGCGGCTGATCGCGGCCACCAACCGGGATCTGCAGCGAATGGTCGGGGAAGGTCGGTTTCGCGAAGACCTGTATTACCGCCTCAACGTCGTCGCAATTACCCTGCCTCCGCTGAGAGAACGTGCCGGCGACATTCCGTTGTTGGTGGATCGTTTTTTGAAGGAGTTCGCCGCAGAGAACGGAAAACCAATCCCGACATTGACGTCCGATGCGATGGACGCGCTGATGTCCTATTCCTGGCCGGGCAATGTGCGAGAGTTGCGCAATACCGTCGAACGAATGGTCGTCCTTGCCAAAAGCGACCGCTTGACGGTGCGGGATCTTCCGCCGGCTATCCGGGAGCAAGTCCGTCACCGTTCGGGCACTTCCCCCGCCTTTTCCGACGATATGGCCGCTTCCACACTCTCACTGGAGGAGGCCGAGCGGCGCATGATTATGCGCGCGTTGGAATCGGGCAACGGCAACCGCACGCGAGCGGCGCAGCAACTCGGCATCAGCCCGCGCACCCTCCACCGCAAACTCAATGCCTACGGCCTTCGCAATGCCGTTCCCGCGGGTCGCCGGGGGCGGCAACCCCGGACGGACTCGGGTTAGGGGCTCTTCGATCGCCGACCCCACATCACGCGCGGACGTGCATCCGGTCTGCGCTTCGGATCGTCACTTACGTCAGTGATGGACTCAACTATGTTTCTTTATTTCGCCCCTTTTGGATGAGCGCCGCGCATTTTGCGCTTTTATATCTTTTTTGGGCCGGCTAGGATGCGCCCGCTTCGTCCCGAAATAGTGAAGGTCGGACATTCATGCCACGACGACCATTTGAATCTAGAATTCAGGATCTTGTTTACAACCTTGATGTCGGGTTTGGGCTTCGACTGATTCAGGGGGGGCTCGTCTTTTTGACGATCCTCCTTATCATGTTGTTGTACACCGCGACTCAGTTCCGGGGTCTCGACAATGCCGAGGCTATGGATTACGCCCAGCTGGGCCGGAACCTTATGGTTCACAAGCGGTTTGTCACACAGAACATCCGACCGTTGAGCCTGGCCCATTTCCGGAATCGGACCGGCCAATCTCGCGCACAGATCGAAGGGCATCCCGACCTTTTTCATCCGCCGCTCTATCCCATGTTGTTGGCCGGTGGATTCCGCCTCGGACATGTAGCCTTTCGCGAGGGCCGACGGACAGGCGCATATCCTCCCGAACAATGGGTAATTATTCCGCTGAACCATGGCTTCGTGGTGCTGAGCGGAATCGTCTTGTTTCTGATGGGGCGTCGCCTCTTCGGGCTGCGGGTGGCCGGCCTGAGCCTAGCGGCCTTTTTCCTGAGCCGTGTGGTGTGGGAAGACAGCATCAGCGGCACGGGATTGCCGATGGTGATGTTTTTCGCGCTACTATCGTTCTACGCCGCATTGCGCGCGGTGGAAAAACGAATGGAGGCCCCGGATCGCCGTGTCTGTTTTATCTGGCTGGCGGTGTCGGCCATCGCCTGCGGCCTTGCCGTCTTGACGCGCTACGCGGCCATCGCCCTGCTTCCCGGTGCAGCCCTTTTCATTGGCTGGCAGTTCCGGCCTCGATCCTGGCGGTGGGCCGCCCTCTATGTCTTCATCGCCCTGCTCTTGATCGCCCCTTGGCTGGTGCGCAACACCCTCATCAGCGGCAATCCCTTCGGCTTGGCTCTGCATACCGCTCTCTATGATTCCCGCTTGTCGGAGGGCGCCACCTTGGAACGAGCCGTTACGCCTCCTGTTCTTGAGATCGGGAATGTATTGCGGGCATTGTCGATCAAGTGGATGACGCGCATGGCGGAATTGACGGATGGGCGTCTCCGGGCATTGGGAAATGGCTTGCTCTTTCCCCTTTTTCTCGCGGCCTTGTTTTTCCGTTTTTCGCGTCGAGAAGTCCATGCCTTTCGCTGGTGTGTCACGCTCTCTCTGTTGCTGATGCTGCTGCTGGCCGGATGCTTCAGCGATAGCGTATTCCGATTGCTCGATATCCTCTGGCCCGTGGTGATTATCTACGGGCTGGCCTTCTTTCTGTTGCTGCTGGATCGCCTCCAACTCGAAATCCGGTTGCTGCAAACGGCGATCACGGGAGTGGTGCTGGCCGCGACAGCCCTGCCGCTGGTCTTCGCGCTATTACCGCCGAGGAAGGGGTTTCCCTACCCTCCTTACTATCCTCCCTTTATTCAGCAAGTCAGCGATATGCTTCGGCCCAACGAGGTCATGTGCACCGACATGCCTTGGGCTGTTGCCTGGTATGGCAATCGTGCTGCTATCCACCTCCCCCCTACGTTAGATGATTTTTATCAGCTGAATGATTACCACCAGCGTATCAGCGGGCTGTATTTCACCACCCTCACACGCGACCGTCCCTACGCACGGATGTTGAGAACCCACGACACCTATAAAACCTGGTTTCCTGTCCTCGAATTGCGCGTTCCGTCCGATTTTCCCCTGTCTTACGCGTATCATCCGTATAACTATGATCAGTTGTTCCTGACAGACTATCCTCGCTGGCTGGAACAGAAGAAAAAATGACACGGAGGGAGGCAACGCTGGATGGGAAAACAGCTCGTCGTTCCACCCATCGAAAACGCCGTCGAAAAAGAGGACCTACTCTCCTCGTGACCGGCTGGTTTTGTCTGGCTGCCACCTTATTTCTCTTCACAACGAGTCTCTTCGGCGGCGGTGACGTCTCGCTTCGACGCCGATTCGCCGGCTTCTTCGCCCTGACAAGCGCGGCGCTGCTGGGGCTGCGTGCGGTAAAATCGGCAAAATACCGATCCACCGGCTCGAACACAGCCGAGACCTCACGACACGGCATGACGCTCGCCGCGGTCCTAGCCATCGGTTCCGCCCTCTCCGCCCTTGCCCTCTTCGCACTGTCCGCCGCTCAGCAAGATTTGAGACGGGCTCGCGCGCTCGCTCGCGAACGACGACTCGCCGCATTGGCGGCTGATGAAACCCTTCGCCGTTTGCAACAGATTGCGGATGATTCCGACCAGAACGCCGATCACCTGGACGAAGACTGGGCAAAACCGGCCATCGAAGAGCGGGCCGATGGAGTGAGGATCGAGAGTCGGGTGGAAGACGAGAATCGGCGTCTTGATCTGAACGCCCTCGCGCATCCCCCGATAGATGCTGCGCCCGTCGCCCGCGCCATCGCGGAATTGCTTGTTCGATGCGGCGCCCCCGATCCTCAGCAGCGCTTGGAAAATTTGCGCGCGGCCCTTCATGCCTCCGACGCCGACAGACGCGACGAGGCCGCCCCTTCGCCCCTCCCGTTGCGAATCTGGGCCGACCTGACAGAGGTCCGCGGTTACGACCGGAGTTTTCTCGATGGCGAGGCGCGGCCGCCAGATGCACCGCGTCCGGCCGATGTCTTCACCGTTGCCCCGTTTCGACCCCGCCACTTCACGCCGGTGAACATCAACACCGCCGCTCCGGAAACGCTGGCCGCCCTTTTTGGTTCCGGACAAGCGGGCGTCGTGCGGTGGTTACTGTCGTTGCGCGAAGCCGCACCACTCCGCTCGCTCGAGCCCTTGGCCGCAGCAATGGACCCGACGGCATTCAGCCGATTACGTCCCTGGCTCGACATTCGATCTGATCTATTTCGTGTCGAAACACTCGTGAGAGAAGGCGATACGGAACGGCGCGTACGTGCGCTTGCCCGTCGCGAAGAAGGCGGACGAGTGCGTGTGCTCGAATGGACGGAACTATAAGCCGGGCGGAATATTTCATCGGAAGTCCCCCGGCGCCCTGTTTCGGCGATCAACGGGTGTGCGCGAGCCAGCGGCGCACCGTCTCGGCATTCGGATCGTTGGGCGCGAGCGCGAGAAATCGCTCAAAATGGGCTCGGGCCTCCGCGCGCCGCCCCGGCACATCGGCGAGGAGTGTGCCCATCAGATAATGCATGGGCGCATGGTCGGGCCGCATCCGCAGCGCACGCTCTGCCTGTTGAATCGCCGCCTCGTTTTCCTTTAGCGCATGATGCGCGAGCGCCAGATTGTATGCCGCCGCCGGATCGTCGGGGCGTCGCTCGAGCGCAAGGCGATAGGCATCCTTCGCCAGTTCGGCGTCGCCGGTCTCTAGGTATATGGCGCCCAAACCGAGAAATGCATCGGCTAGCGTATCGTCGTTTTCAATGGCGCGCGTGAAAAAGAAGATCGCCCGTTCGCGGTCGCCGCGTCGGTAATAATCCGCCGCTCGGTTGTACGCCTGAGCCGCCGCCTGTGGATTGCGCACAACCGGCGGCCTCCATTGAATCCGGCGTGACTCGGCGGGGACGGGCGCCACTTCTGGCACGGCCGGCAAGGCAAGCATCGGTTGAGGCGGAGTTTCGCCGACACGCGGCTCCGTCGTGGAACGCAGCTCCACCTTGGCGCGGGGCTCCTCCCGCGGCGGCAGCACCTCAGGGGCGGCCACCGCAGATGTCAAGGCCTGTATTCGTTCGCGCGCCCGCAGCACCCGTGAGTCGCCAGTAAAACGAGACACAAACGCACGATATTCGCGGAGGGCGTCTGGCGGGGATTTCAGTATTTGATCGTAAAACATCGCCAGCCGCCACTGCACCTGGGCACCGGCACGTGGCCGCTGAGCGGCGCGACGTAGCGCCACGAGCGCCGCGTCGTATTCTCCAACGCGTTCGGCTGCCTCGGCCAGCGCCAGATGCGTCTCTTCCGAATCATCACCCAGCACCACCGCTTGCTTCAGACTCGATACCGCCGACTCAAAGCGGCCTTTTTCCAGCCAATACCGACCGAGGGCGGCATGGCCATCGGCGACATCGAAGGCGATCTCCGTCGCCGTCTTCAACGCGCGCTCCCGTTCATCGGCGTTTCCTGACGCGCGCGCCGCCTCGGCTGCGGCCAGGCACGTCTGCACGGCCGCCGCTGCCTGTCCGCGTTCCACAAGACGCTGTGCCTGAGCGCGCCAATCTTCCGTGCGTGTCGTCGCGATCGTCGGGGAAACTCCAGTGGCGGCGGTCGCCGCCGCGCGCGCGTTCAGCGGCTGCTCCGCAATATAAGTGCGCACCACTTCGGCGACGCGTGGATACGCCGAAGCCACGGCCAGGAATCGTCGACCGTGCGCCACCGCCTCCGCTCGCCGTCCAAATCGGTAGGCGTGAATCGCGAAAAGATTGAACAACGCAGGCGGATACTCGGGATCCATTTCGAGAACCGACGCCAATCGTGAAACAGCTTTTTCCGGCCCTTCCAAATGCAGCTCACACACCGCCAGACAGGTCAACAGACGCACGGAGCGCGGCGCCAACGCGAGAGCCTCTGTCAAGACCTGTCGCGCTTCTTTCCAGCGCCCGGCCAACGCGTGCAGATGGGCGAGATACTCCCGCGGCAGTGTCTCATGAGGCGCGACCAGCGCAGCTTCCTCGAACAACGCAGCGGCGCGTACGGCATCACCGGCGGCGGCGTAGATCACGCCGAGATTGTAGATCACCCGCCAGTTGTTTGGGTCGAGCCGACGGCTCTCCTGGAAAGCAGCGGCGGAGGCCTCGACCTCAGAGAGCCGCCAGCAGGCGTGGCCGAGGTGTTCGTAGACCTGCGCATTATCCTCGGCGCCCGGACGTCGGAAGACGGCCTTTTCAAATCGCGCGCGCGCCTCCACATACCGCCCCCGGTTCAGCGCACGAACACCGGCGGCGAACTCCCGTTCGGCGGAGCGTCTACACCCGGTTAACCAGCCGACGCTGAGGAGCGCCATCACCCGAATCGTCGAGGCCGTCCGAATGCGCATGAACATGGTTTCTCCATTTTCCTGCGGAAACGCGGAAATGCTAGGTCATACGCATGGTCACTGCAAGCCACCAATCACGGTCGTTCGTACTCTCCTTATAACGTCGACATTCCCCGTTTCCACCTGATGGAGCGAGCAAAGGTGGGGAGAGACTCACCACCCTGCCATGATTGAACCCGTACAGGCCACCTTGTTTCGGGGCGCCCAAGTCGCGAAAAAAGGAACGGAACTAAGGCCATATGCCTTAACGATCCGTTCAGTCGCCGTAGCCGAAGTTTGATTAGAAACAAACAAGCCGCATGCGAAGACTTGACCCCAAGGCCCGTATATCCGATTACATTGGCGCGTCTTTCGGCGGATTCAATGTTTCGGAGATTTAAATGCTGACCGATTTGGACCTGCATCTGCACGCAGAGGGCACGCACTACCGCGCGTATCTCAAGATGGGGGCCCACCCTACGGTAATAGACGGGCAGGAGGGCGTGCATTTCGCCGTCTGGGCGCCCAATGCCGAAGCCGTAAGTGTGGTTGGTGACTTCAATAATTGGGACCCTCGGCGGCACCCTATGGAAACGGGACACGGCAATGGCGTCTGGCATCTCTTCATCCCTGGCGTGCGCGACGGTGCGCTGTATAAATACGACATACGCGGCCGCCACGGCTACCACATGCTCAAGGCCGATCCTTACGCCTTCTACGCGGAGTTGCGGCCCCGTTCGGCATCCCGCGTCTATGATCTGACCCGCTATGTCTGGCACGACGCCGAGTGGATGGCGCGGCGTCAGACTACGGACGTGTTTCACCGCCCGATGAGTGTTTACGAGGTCCATGCCGGCTCGTGGCGGCACGTAAAATCGGACGGCCGGCGGTGGTTGACGTATCGGGAACTGGCCGATGCGCTGATCCCGTATGCGCTCGAGATGGGGTTCACCCACATTGAGCTGTTGCCGATTACCGAGCATCCATACGACGGTTCATGGGGCTATCAGACCATCGGTTACTTCGCCCCCACTGCCCGGTACGGCGCCCCTGACGATTTTCGCTATTTTGTGGACTGTTGCCACCATGCCGGCCTCGGCGTCATCCTCGACTGGGTGCCCGCCCATTTCCCGAAAGACGCACACGGACTAGCCTATTTCGACGGCACCCACCTTTACGAACATGCCGACCCACGCCAGGGCGAGCACCGCGACTGGGGCACGCTGGTCTTCAATTACGGGCGCAACGAGGTGCGCTCGTTTCTTCTCTCCAGCGCCGTGTTCTGGGCCGAGCAGTATCACGTCGACGGCCTGCGCGTGGATGCGGTCGCGAGTATGATTTACCTCGATTATTCCCGCGGACCCGGTGAATGGATTCCGAACGAGTATGGCGGTCGCGAAAATCTTGCCGCCATTTCGCTGCTGCGCCGATGCAACGAAATCATGCACGGCGAGTTCCCGGGCTTTCTGACAATCGCGGAAGAATCCACCGCCTGGCCTATGGTCTCCCGGCCGACCTACGTCGGCGGTCTTGGTTTCACCATGAAATGGAACATGGGCTGGATGCACGACACACTTCAATATATCAGCCGCGATCCCATCTACCGAAAATACCATCACGGCGATCTGACCTTCTCGCTCATCTACGCCTTTCACGAAAACTTTATCCTCCCCTTCTCGCACGACGAGGTTGTGCACGGCAAACGATCCCTGCTGGGCAAAATGCCGGGCGACCGCCAACAGCAGTTCGCCAATCTGCGCCTGCTGTACGCCTATCTGTATGGCCATCCCGGCAAAAAACTGCTCTTTATGGGCGGCGAGATCGCTTCGCCGTTGGAATGGAACTGCCACGAGGAGTTGCCGTGGGATGTAGTAAAAGACGACGCCCACCGCGCGGTCCAACAACTGGTGCGGGATTTGAACCGCCTACATCGCGAGATCCCGGCCCTTCATGAGCGCGATTTCGAGGGCGAGGGCTTCCAATGGATCGAGATGCACGACGCCGACCAGTCCGTGCTCGTGTTTCTCCGTCGGGGTGTGAATCCGCGCGATGTCGTCATTTGCGCTTATAACTTCACTCCCGTTCCCCGTCCCCAATACCGCGTGGGAGTCCCGTTCCCCGGACACTATCGGGAAATTCTTAACACCGACTCCGCCTATTATGGCGGAAGTGACGTCGGCAATGGTGGAGGCGTGAATACAGAACCCATCCCCTGGGGCCCCGAACCGTACTCGATTGCCTGCACGCTCCCGCCGCTCGGTGCGATCTTTTTCCGGCCCGAGACCACAGGCGACATCGCCGCTGCCCACACGGCCGGTCCGCCTTGATCCAGAGCCCCATCCCTCATGAGCGCGCAGGACCCATTCCCATCAGAAACCGATAGCGCTGATACGAGCGCTCCCATGGCTCCGTGCCCTCATCCCGACGACGGCGCGCATGATGGTTCCACCCCCTTTTTTCTGAAGTTCGGGCGTTCCTTCTGGGCGCTGAACGCCGCGCAATTTCTCGGCGCACTGAACGACAATCTATTCAAGCTGTTGGCGGTGCTGTTTGCCATCGCGCAGCTCGGGCGCGACCGTATGACGGCGGCGCTCTCCCTCGGCGGCGCGATCTTCGTTCTGCCTTTTCTACTGTTCACACCCGCTGCCGGCGTGCTCGCGGATCGTATCAGCAAGCGGACGATCATTGTCGCGGCTAAGGCGCTCGAGATCGTCGTGATGGCGCTGGCGGTCGTCGCCTTCGCCTTCCGGTCCGTCACGGGCGGATACATGGTGCTGTTTCTGATGGCAACCCAGAGCGCGCTCTTCGGCCCGAGCAAGTACGGCATCATTCCCGAGCTCGTGCCGTGCGATCGCCTATCGCCGGCGAACGGCTCACTGACGATGTTCACCTATCTAGCGATCATCATCGGCTCGGCCCTCGGTCCAGCGCTGGCGGACGCTGCCGGCGGACATTTCGCGCTGGCCGCTGCCGTCTGTGTCCTCATCGCCGCCGCCGGAACAGCGACGAGCCTCGCGATCCGGTCCACCCCGGCCGCCGGCTCCCGCGTCCGCCCTTCGCTTTGGATGGCAGGCGACGTCATCCGCACCTTGCGGACGATCCGCCACGATCGCCATCTGTTAACGGCAGTTTTCGCTTCGGCCTATTTCTCGCTCGTCGGCGCGTATCTGCAATTGAATGTCATCCCCTTCGGCACTCGACAGCTCGGCCTCAGCGAGACCCAGTCGGCGTACTTATTCTTCATCGGCGCGGCGGGCATCGGCGCAGGGGCCTGGCTGGCAGGCCGCCTGTCGGGCCGGCTTGTGGAGTTTGGCGTAGTACCACTGGGGGCGCTGACCCTCTCGATCGCCATCATGAGACTCGGCGCGCTGGGCGCTGATGGCCTGCGCGCCGCTTACGTATGGATCGGGCTGGCGGGCGTTGGCGCCGGTCTGTACCTGGTACCGCTCGACACCTTCATCCAGTGCCGTAGCCCTGTGGAGCGACGGGGCGAAGTGCTCGCCGCCTCCGGTTTCCTGAGCTGGGTCGGCGTGCTGATCGGCTCGCTGGCCGTGTATCTCTTCGACGCGGGTTGGGGCTGGGGCCCCGGCGAAGGTTTTGTGGCGATGGGTGTGGTCACCCTCGCCGCCGCCGGCGCGGCGATCTACGTGCTGCCCGATTTCCTGATCCGCTTCCTGGCCATGCTCCTCACGCGCTCAATTTATCGCCTGCGCATTTGCGGACTGGAGCATGTGCCAATCCAGGGCGGCGCGTTGCTGGTCTCCAACCACGTATCGCTGATGGACGCGCTACAAATCCTCGCCGTACAGCCGCGCCGTGTGCGTTTTCTGATGCACCGGCGCCTCTATGAAAACCGCTGGATGAAGCCTCTGTGGCGGCTGATGGGCGTGATTCCCATCGCCACCGGCGATTCTCCCCGACGCCTCGCCGAATCGCTGGCGGCTGCGCGGCGGGCGCTCGACGAAGGTTTTCTCGTGTGCATCTTCGCCGAGGGGCGTCTGACCCAGACCGGTCTGATGCGCGGTTTTCGGCCGGGATTTCAACGCATCCTCCGCGGCCGCTCCGAACCCATCATACCCGTCTATATCGGCGGCACGTGGGGCAGCCTATTCAGCCATTACTACGGCCCCCAGCGCTGGCGACTGCCGGCGCGATTTCCTTATCCGGTCACCATCGTATTCGGCCGCCCCTTGCCACCGAATACGCCTCCGCACGCCGTGCGCCAGGCCGTAATGGAGCTTTCGTGCGACTATTTTGAGAGCCGCAAACCCCTGCACCGTTCGCTGGCGGCGATGTTCATCCATCGTGCACGCCGCAAATGGAATCACCCTGGCCCGGACGACACTTTCGGCGTCTCGATGACTTGGGGCCGCGCACTGGTCGGCGCCGTGGCGCTCGCCCGGGCGCTGCGCCCAACGCTCGCGGGACAATCGCGCATTGGACTGCTGCTGCCCCCCAGCGCAGGCGGCGCGCTCGCCAATCTCGCGCTGGCCCTCCTGCGGAAAACGGCGGTGAATCTCAATCCCACCGTCTCCGAGGCCGCATTTCGTTCGGCCCTTCGCCAGGCTGACTTGCGCACCATTCTCACCGCGCGTCCGGTCATCGAGCGCTTCCCGCAATGGGCGGGGCTCGAGGGCCTCATCTTTCTTGAGGAAGTGCGCCAGAGCATCGGACCCGGCGCAAAAATCTTCGCATGGCTGCAGGCCCGTTTCGCGCCCATCCACCTCCTGACGCCGATGCGCGGGGCGGGGGCCAACGACGAAGCGATCATCCTGTTTTCCTCCGGCACCACCGGCGAACCGAAGGGCGTCGTGCTGACCCATCACAACATCGCCTCCAATATCGAAGGGGTCTCTCTCCTGCTGCGCCCGCGCTCCAATGATCGCATCGCGGCGACGCTGCCGTTTTTTCACTCATTCGGCCTCACCTGCGGACTCTGGCTTCCAGCGATTTCGGGCATGGCCGTCAGCTTTCACACGAGCCCCCTCGACGCCGCAAAGGTCGTGGCTATGGTGCGCGAGCGCCGCTGCACCGCGCTCTTCTCCACGCCGACCTTTCTCCAGGCATATTTTCGGCGATCCGAAAAAGGCGATTTCGCCTCGCTTCGCCTCATCGTCGCCGGCGCGGAGCGCCTGCGACCCGAGCTGGCGCGTGCGTTCGAGGAAAAACACGGCGTTGCTATTCTCGAAGGCTACGGCACCACCGAACTATCGCCGGTTGCCGCGCTCAGTGTGCCGGATGCCGAGACCGACGGCGTCTATCAGGCCGGCCACAAGCCCGGCTCGGTAGGCCAACCGATTCCCGGCTGCGCCGCGCGCATCGTGGACCCCGACACCGATCGCCCCTGCCCGCCTCATCAGCCCGGACTCCTGATCATCCGCGGCCCGAACGTGATGGCCGGCTATCTGAACCGGCCCGACCTCACCGCCGACGCCATTCGGGGCGGATGGTACCGAACCGGCGATATCGCGACGATGGACGAGGAAAGCTTCATCACAATCACCGATCGGCTGGCGCGTTTCAGCAAAATCGGCGGCGAGATGGTGCCCCATCGAGCTATCGAGGACATTTTCGCGGCGGCACTCGGCACGGCGGAAACGGTGTTGGCGGTCACATCGGCACCATGCCCGCGCAAGGGAGAACAGCTCGTCGTCCTTTACACACCCGCCGCGGGCGACGCGGAGCGCCTGCGAGCGATTATGGACACGGCCGACCTCCCGAACCTCTGGAAACCCGCGTACCATGCCTACGTGCCGGTGCCCACGCTGCCGGTCACCGCGACGGGTAAACTCGATGTGCGCGAACTGCGCCGCATCGCCGGCGAAGCGCTGGCGGAGAAGAATCCGTCAAATTGACACATAAAAGGCACTCATCCGACATCGAGCGGTCTTCGTTTAGCACACTCCGCTCGATAAGTGGGGGCCCTCCGAATGCAGCATGCAAGCGCGACAACCTCATCGCCGCTTTTTTCCTTGACCTCGAAATCATTTAAGCAGAGTAAAATATGGCAAATAACCTGAGCTTTTAACATGAGCTTTCAGCCGTCAGTCTGGGAGCGTTTATGGTTTAAGAGGGGTAGCCATTCAAAGTTTACAACATCCACGGCGAGGCCAATCCGCGGATTTACCTTGGTCGAATTGCTCGTGGTAATCGGGATTATCATGCTGCTGATCGCACTTTTGATGCCAGCACTTGAGCAAGTGCGAGCAGCCTCCCGCCAGACAACCTGCGCCGCAAATCTCCGCCTTCACGCTCAAGCCTTCCATCAATTTTCGTCGGACTTCAACGGCTTGATGCCAGTTCACGGGTATACATTTCCTACCCAGTATACAGTGTCATGGCGATGGGAGGGGCCGTTTGTACGCATCCTTCAGGGAATCGGACGTAACGGAACCAATTGGTGTGGCAATGAGCAATACAACCGGTTTTATCTTTATTACAAACCGATCGCCCAGCGTCAGGCGTGGGTGTGCCCGGCCCATCCGGACGCCAAGGAAGTGCCCAAACTCATGGTTATGTCACACCATCAGCAGGGATTACACTATTTTTGGGGGTGGTTCACCGATCATCGAACGTTCTATATGATTAATACCGAAGTCACCTCGGTGATGAATAACCAAAATACCATATACGAAAAAATCATTAAGCGGCGGATAGATCAAATTTTGCGGCCTTCCGTGCTTTACTTATTCGTTGATCGTCGCGATTATATGCATGACATACCCAAGGTTGAGCGCCTTTCCTCGGCCTTTTCACCGCATTCTCGGGGAAGCTCATCATATAGCATTTACGGCGGCCGTATTTTCAATATCGGAACGCATCACGGTCCGGGATTTAATGCGGCCTTTGTGGATGGCCACGTGGAAAACATCCGATTAAAACGCCCACCATTCACCCGGCCTGCGCATCCCCAACAGTACATCGAGTACTACGCTGACGACAACCCCAACTACGCCCCCGTTTACGAGCGAAACATTCGTAATATGTAGGTCTCCATCACGAACGATCCTTCGCGGAAAGACCGACTGCCCAGGGAAGATCATATTCCACATCACGCCCGACGCTTCGGGAGCGAGGAGCGCCTCCGTTGTCCTTCCCGTCGGGCCCCACGCTATATACCACAAAACCATCATCGGCCCGGCGATAGATCAGCGGACGGCCCGTGAAAGGGTCTTCGGCCGGGGCGCCGAGCAGCGTAGGGGCGAGGCTCTCAAGTGTGTCGGGATACGATCCGTGGATGGCACGATGCCGGATCAAAGCCAGACCTGTCCGTGCAACGCGTGTGAGAGCGATATGCTCCTCCACGCTGCGCCGGTATCCGCCGAACGCCGGCACAATCAAACGCGTCAACCTGGCCAGACGGGGAATATCGGGTTCGTCTTGCTGCGGCATTTCGTGAAAGGCCCGCTCCGTCCGGCTCGCGGCGTGACGCACGAGGTTGAGGTAGATGGCGTAATCCATCCGGCGCACAGGCTTCAGACGGATGAGTCGGCCGGCTGTCCCAAACAGGCTGTGAAGAACATCCTTTTGGGCGTAGCCGGCCATATCGTTTTCCAATAATCGAAAACTCCACTCGCCCAGCAGCAGCCGCTCGCCGTCCACCGCCCGCGCGAAGGGACGCCGTTCTTCCAGCGATGCCAATAGCTGCATCAGGCGCGACGCGACCGCATCGTTGGGGGGCGCGACGGCCGCCAACTTTCGGATCACTTCCAGCGCCGTTCGCGTCTGCGCGATGCGGACCAGCTGACTGATGAGAATGGGTTCATCGCGCATCGCTTCCGCTGTCCTCAGCGCCATTTCCGCGTCGCGCCATGCCGAATCGAAATCTCCCCTTTCCGCATTCAGCAAAGACCGGGCGCCCAGGATGCGCGTCATCTGCCGCATCGCATTGGCATGCGGCAACAGTGCGTTGGGCCCTTGATCCCAACGCACCGAAAATCGGCAGACCGGTCGCTCCATCGCGCGACGAACCAGATCCACTGCCTGTTCGACCTCCGGTCGCTCCATGACGTCGTGGATCCGCGCGATATCGTGGTTGGACATATTCTCTTCCAATATTCGATAGGCGGCATCCGCAAGGACCGACAGCAACGTTTCGTCGCCGACCGATTGAGATTCGAGCAATCGAAATGCGCTTTCATACAGAGGCGCCGCATTTTCGCCGCCGGAAACGGAGGGAGGAAGAATCTCTTCGGCCGTCAACGGACGCCCCTCCTTCGCCAATGCTGCGCGGGCGCGCCGCACCATGCTTGTAGAATACGCCAGCAGGACGACATAAACGGTGATAACAATCGCCGCGAGAGCCATCGTGGCGCGCGCCAAGCTGAGGACTGTTTTCTTTTTCATAGCGGGGTTCCCTCCGTTACGGATTCGAGGATTTCTCGCAATTGGCGGGAATAGACCACCCACCCATCCGAGATGGAATATGGCGCCGGAATCAATGACGCCCCTACGACGCGACCGTCATATTCCTCCGGCAGAAAATCGCGCATTGTGTAAAAAGATCCTCCATCGCTTCGCGGCGGCAGGCCACCGGTGAACGAAGACGAAAACATGGCCGCGACGCCGGCCCAGAGCGCTAACGATGCCGCCAAGGCGACGAGCGAACGACGAAGCGCCAGCGCGTAATCCAGCGCGCATACAACGGCGGATCTCGGCGCCTTCCATGCCGCGAACGCCGCATCCAAGGCCCGGTCCCGCAAACCCGCCGACGGCGGCGGCAGACGATAGACTGCTAACCGCGACTCGACATAGTCTGATCCGACCTCACGATTCATGGCTGCCCTCTTTGATCGCTTTCCGCAACTTTTCGATCGCGTACCGATAACGGCTGGCGACCGTAAACAGAGGAATGCCAAGGAGCCGGGCGATCTCCCGAAATGTGCGGCAGTCGAATATCTTGAGAATGATCACGACGCGCTGTGGTTCGGGTAGCGCTGCGAGCGCCGTTCCGATCCGAGTTACATCGACATGCTCCAAATCCGATGGAGCCGACATGGCAGGTTCGAGTTCGATCCGCGCAGAATCCACCAGTGTCTCGGCTTGCGCTCGGCGTCGAATGAAACTCACCGCGAGATTGTGCGCCATACGGTGCAGATAGGCGGGGAGATTTCGGCAACCTAAAAAGCGACGCCTTTCGCGAGCGATTTTTACGAATACATCCTGTACCACGTCTTCGGCATCGGCCCGCCGACGCACCACCGCCAAAACGTGGGTATACAGGCTGCTCGAACAAGCATCCCAAATCATTTTCAACACCTCCGGATCGTCATTTTTTAACGCTTTCCGGATTCGTTCCCAAGTTTCGTCGCTTATAGGCATCCGCAGTTCCGCTACCGGCTCTCTGTGACAATAAGACGCTTGCCCGGTCCCAATTTGTCTATAAACACGGTCCATTTTCCGGACGCGCGCCGGCATCCGCGCCACCCACCAGCAGCTCAAGGAGATATCCCAGCGCCCAGACGCGGGCGATCGCCATATGGCGGGCATTGTTCGGATTGAACTTGGACATCGGATGATCCAGGTCCTCTTCCCTGAGACCGAACTGTTCTCCGAGGATCAGCCGCGCCTCATTGAGTGCGCTCATCCAGGCGTCCGCATGGGCGGCGGGAAACACGACGCGAAACGTATGCGCCCAATGGCCCTCCGGTTCGAGAGCGGCAAGGTCTCCGAGCACCATCTCGCCGGCCTCCACGAAAAGATGTCGCAACTCGGGAGCGATCATCACGCGCCATTCGGCGTTGAACGGCTCGTCATCGGAAGGCGCGGGAAACAAGCGGCGGGCGATGTCCGGATGATTGCGCTGCGAAAGTATCTCGCCAAGCCGCAGCAGACAGTCGGCAAAAAACGGTGGGAGGGCGATGAAGCGCAGGGTCGAGGGGTCCACCTGTTCCAGTCGGGGCCACTTCACAACGCGGAACGCTCCATGCGCGCGAGGAGTTGATAGCCCTGAAGTTGGCGAACATACCATTCCGCCCGTTCGCGACTGCCCGTCCAGACCAGCGCCCGCCCCCGATGGTGCACTTCGAGCATCAGTTTTTCCGCCAGCGGACGCGGATAACCAAAGACGCGCTGGAAGACCATCGTGACGTAGCTCATGAGGTTGATCGGGTCATTATAGACCATCACATTCCATGGCGTGTCGAACGCCGTCTCTGCGTCGGTATTCGGCCTTCCCACTGTTCGGGTTTCAGGCATGGTCATGACGACCATTATTTGATCGGGACCGGACGAAAAACAATGCTGGAATAGTCGGAAAAACAAAGAGACGTTTGACCGATCCGTCTTCGTGTCGCGCCTGTAACTTTCCCCACTTGAAATTGCCGCGCCCCCGCTCGTCGGGCCAAGCCTTGCCCACCAAAGCCGAGGCGACCAATGATTGCCCACGCCGCGCCATTTGATTATCGTTGAGTTTGTCACCGATCGGGCATGGACCCGGCGGCAAGAAAATCATGGAGGGACTCGGTGATGGCGACAAAAACTCGGGTATATCTGGCGGGCGATTTCGGAGCGGAGAGCGGGCGAGTGATGGCGGGCGCCTTTACGGGGCGGCGCCTTACCTTGCAGGAAATTCATCGCTTTCCCAACGAGCCGGTGCGATTGCCTGACGGCCTGCACTGGGATGCACTACGGCTCTTCCATGAATTGAAGAACGGCGCGCGCGCCGCGATTCGGCAATTTGGGAAATCAACCGTCAGCATTGGCGTGGACACCTGGGGCGTGGATTTCGGACTTTTGGATGCGCAGGGTGGCTTGTTGGGCAACCCTTGGCACTACCGCGACGCGCGAACGGAGGGCATGATGGAACGCGCGTTCCGGCTCATTTCGCGCGCCGAGATTTACCGTCGCACCGGCATTCAATTCATGCACGTCAACACGCTCTACCAGCTCTTCGCCATGGCGCGCGCCCGGCATCCGCAGCTCGTCGCCGCCAAGACGCTGCTGTTCATGCCGGACCTCTTCCACTATTGGCTCACGGGCCGGCGCGCAAACGAATGGACGATCGCCTCGACTAGTCAATGCGCCGACCCGATGCGAAAAACATGGGCGCGGACCCTGCTGGCCAAACTCGGCGTCCCGGCGTCACTATTCGCCGGCATCGTCGAGCCCGGCACGGCGCTGGGGCCCCTGAGAGCCGACGTGGCGGAGGACATCGGCGCGTCGCATCTGAATGTCGTCGCGCCCGCCGGACATGATACGGCCAGCGCCGTCATCGGCGCGCCCCTCGAAGGCCCGGAGGATGCTTATATCAGCAGCGGGACGTGGTCGCTTATGGGCGTGGAGGTTTCCCGTCCGGTCATCAACGACGATTCGCTCGCCTGCAATTTCACCAACGAGGGTGGCGCGTTCGGGACAACGCGCCTGCTGAAAAACATTATGGGCCTCTGGATCGTGCAGGAATGCCGCCGCGCCTGGAAAGCCGCCGGCGACGACCTCGACTATGCCACGCTGACCGCGATGGCTGCCAAAGCGCTGCCGTTCAGCGCGCTGATTGACGTCCGCGACCCCCTCTTCTTCCCGCCCGGCGGCATGCCCGAACGGATCGCCCGCCACTGCCGCGCCACGGGCCAAAAACCGCCCGACGACAAAGGCGCCACGGTCCGCGCCATTCTGGAGGGCCTCGCGCTGTCGTATCGGGAGACGCTCCACAATCTGGAGCGCCTGACGGGCACGACCCTTCGGCGCATTCACATCATCGGCGGCGGGTCGCAGAACGAGCTACTCAATCAGTTCACGGCAGACGCGACGGGGCGTTTGGTCAGCGCGGGACCGGTGGAAGCCACCGCCGCGGGCAATATGCTGATGCAAATGATCGCCGACGGACAAATCGCTGGAATCAGCGAGGGGCGCGAGATCATTCGGCGTTCGTTCCCGCAAAAGGTGTTCGAGCCGCGTGACACCGCCGCCTGGGACGCCGCGGCGGCGCGTTTCGCCGAGCTGCAAATGAAGCGGGGCTGACGAGTAATCGGCTGTCCGCGGGGGCGAATGGGAAAATTCAGTCGAAAGGTACAGGCCATGCAGAATGCCCCTCTTTCTTCGAGGCGACGATGCCGGCACGCGGCCGCACTGGCCGTCTGCGCCTGTACAGCCTTTCTCGCGCGGGCGAATAGAGCCGCTCCCGCCCCGCGCATCGTTTGCGACGAGCCCGTCGTCCGATTCGGCGAACGTTTCGCCGACGATCCACCCTTTCGCCACGACTTCACGCTGCGCAATGAGGGCGATCTCTCGTTGGAGATTTCGGAGGTGGAAAATCGTTGCGGCTGCACGGATATCGTTCTCTCGTCGCGCATCATTCGCCCCGGCGAAAGCGCAACGCTGACCGCCGCGCTTTCGATGCGCCGCCGAAGCGGAGCGGTGCGCGAGACGCTGACGGTGATTTCCAACGATCCCCGACAACTGCGTTTGGACTTGGGCTTTGAAGGGACAGTTCGGCCATTCGTTGAGGTGACGCCCGCAGCGGCGCTGCTGGGGCGGGTTCCGTCGGACCGTGAAACAGAGCTCCGCCTCCGAGTAATGTTCCCGATGGAACGGCCCGACCGCTTGACGTGGGCGGAGCCGAGCGTGCCCTGGTTGCGGGTGGAGATGCGAACAATCGAGCCGGATCGTGTTTATGAAATGATTGCACGGACAATCCCTCCGCTCGCCGCCCCTCATCATCATTTGCAAGGCGTCATTCGATTAAAAACCGCCTCCGGTCGAGCCGGAGACATTGAAATCCCCGTCATCGGCTGGATCGCCACACCTGTTACGGTGATGCCCGACGCGCTGCCGCTGCCGGCGGCGGGAGCGCGTCCGCTGACACGATACATCATGATTCGTGCGGGCAGCGCGCAGGATCTGCGTATCGAACGGGTGGAAACGCCCGACGCTGGCATCCGCGCCACGGTGATGCCGCTGGAGGACGGGCAATATCACATCCGCCTCGAAGGCATTGTGCCGGATCGACTGGCTCCGGATGCCGCTGTGCGGGTGCGCATGCGCCACGACGGCGGCGTAGAGGAATATCGTATTCCCTTTGTCCGCGAACCGGCGGGTGCCATGAGGGATTCTCCGCGCATTTTTCAGGGGCTCCTCGCTGTTTCGTATGGGCAAGACTCGGGGGCACTGCCCCCGAACTCCCGGGATTTTTCGCATTGATGCCATCCCACAGGCCGGGTAAGACAGGCGCCACGGCGGAGTTGGGGCCCCGCCGCGGCGGCCTGCGGTATGGGCCCCTGAAGCGGCGCTCGGGTTACATCCCTGCAGAGCCTATCCTCCGTTCAGGTCGCCCGAAGTATAACGCTGGGGCCGTG
>CALLML010000020.1 GCA_938005705.1 uncultured bacterium | reverse complement strand
CCGAAATTGGATCAACACAGCCTCACCCAAGCATCCGGTGAAGCGCTGCGACACCGGCGCGTCCTCCGCAGCGCCCATTCCTGCGCCGACCACCCCCCGAACGCTCTATTTCCAAGGCCGTTCATGAATAATCCGGGCTAGGCCTGTTGTTTCCCGGGGATTTATGTCTGCATTCATTGGCCGAGAGCGTGGGCCAACACACGGGTTTTTCCTCGACGTTGGAGATTTTGTTATCCCGATTATCCGGTCGAAAGCCGATGCCACTTGTGGAGTTGTCAGCGGATGACGCGAGGCATCCGGATATGATAACGGGCACCGGACATCCACTCGACGAGGTCCTGTCGCCTTGACAACAGTTTCCAAAAATTTCCGTCGAGACAAACCGCTGCCCTTGTCTGTCTTCTGTTTTTTCCTTAATCCCGCGGCTCGTCGGTTCCCTTTGGCATCTTGTTCTTGATCTGAATTCCTCAACATGAGACTGTGAACATTACGGTTGGGTGGCGGTGATGCGTGGCGGGGCCAAAATGGGAAGTGAGGTATTTTTTTTGCTTTATATGGCGAGGCGCATTTCACCAATCGCCCTTGTGATAACGCCTTGCCTGGCGCTTTCCGGCTGCTGCTGCGCCGGCGGCGGGGGCGGCAGATCGAAAGATCAAGCCCCGACCGAAGTCCGGGACGTGAACGTCTATGTGGCGCCCGTCCCCTGTTCCGTCCGCACCGTCGCGATCATGCCTTTTCAAGCGCCTACCGAGCTGATCGGGACTTCGGTTTCAGATCTATTTGTGACGGAAATTCTGCGCTCCGGACGTTACCAGCTTGTGGAACGCAGCCAACTCTCGAAAGTGCTTCAGGAAACCGAGGTCGGTCTCTCGGGCCTGACGGACAGCCGCGCTGTGGAGCTCGGCAAGATGCTCGGGGCCGAGGGCGTCATCGTCGGTTCGGTGGACGAATACGGCACGATCGCCCGCAAAGGCCAGACCTATCCCGTAGTCGGTCTCTCCGTGCGCCTGATTGACACGCGGACCGGCAGCGTCATGTGGAGCGCCGGGTTCGCCTCCACCGCCCGTCGTTCCGACATCTCTCTCTCGCAACACGCGCGCGGCGTCGTGCGCGCGGTGATGGCCGCATTGTCCTCCAAATGGCATGTGCAAAAGCCGACGGGACGCCCCGCCGGCGCTTATCAGGATGCGGAAACACAAATACGCGCGCCGGTCGGACGATAAGACCGAGGGCGATGAACGCGAATCACTTTTTATATCGCAGCGGGCGGCGTAAATCGCCGGAAAGTCAGGTGAAACATGAAGACCCGTTATCGTGGTCCGCGGGTGTTCTCCTTCGCGGTGGCTGCCCTTCTGTTCTTCATGGCCGGCCCAATGCAGCCCGCTTCGGCCTCCGGAGTACTGGATCTTGACGCGTTACTGCCTGAGCCGCTGCATGCCGCTGTCCGGGAAATCAGCGCCTTCGCATCCCCGATTCATCGTCTCGACGAGCGTATGGCGGTGGACTTGTCCGCCGGCGCTCTGATCTGGATTTCGCCGGATGCGGCCGATCCGCTGTCGGCGCCGGGCCTGGTCGCCGGTCGCGTTTACCGCAGTCGGTCGAACACCAACGAAGGTCTCGGCCGGGACTGGCGTTTTCAGTTGTTGATTCCGGCCGATCCCCAAAATGGACGGGGATATATCGTGCGAAGCAACGGGCGTCCGGTTGCCGTTCAATCGGACGGCCGCCGGCTGGCCGAATTGATATGGGAAAACGCCCGGCTGGTGGAAATCCGCCGCGAAGGCGGCGGCGCTCGGCGCCTTGTTTACACCGCCGAGGGCGCCCTGGCGGAGGAAACCGGCGACGGGCCCCATGCGCGCTACACCTACGACAAAAAAGGCCGGCTGACGGACATCGAATGGAACAGGCGATCCTACAGCATCCGCTATGACGAGGGGGATCGCGTCACTGTCATCTCAATTCCCGGCGGCAATACGGTTCATTTCGAATATGTCGTCAAAGACGGCGCGCGGATCGTGCGCGCCCAGAGCGCCGTCGGCGTCCGGCTGACATGGATCTTTGAGCCACGCTTGACAACCGTGCGGTCGGGAGAACGCGAGGCACTCGTCGAATTTGACGCAGCCGGACGCGCGATTCGACTGGTGGATTTTGATGGCCGCGAAGCCCTCTGCGAGCGCGATGCGCAAGGCCGTCCCCTGCGTGTGCGGAACGCGGAGGGCGCGGAATGGACCGTGCGCCGCGATACCGCAGGCCGGCCCTTGGAGTGGACGCTGCCCGCGGGTGGTCGCGAGCGCGTTCGCTATGACGCGGAGGGCCGTCCCCTCGAATTCACCGACGCGCTTGGTCGCATCACCTCCTTTGCGGCGGACGAATTCGGCGTGCGGTTGCGCTCCGGCGCCGTCGGAGAGACGCGAGCAACGCGGGCGGCGGACGGCATCGTCTCCATCGAGGGCGCGGGCGAAGGCTGGCGCTTTGAACGCGGCGCCTTATTCGAACGCTTCCACGACCCGCTGGGGCGTGTATTCGAGTACCGGTTTAACCCGGCCGGGCAGTTGGTGGAGATGGTCGAGACCGGAGGCGCGCGCCACCGTTTCGAGTACGACCGGCCTGGCGGCTTGCTGTCCGGCTATACGGGGCCCGACGGCATCGCCACGCGCTTCGAGACTGATCCGGCATCGTTCGAATGGACGGCGGTTCGCCGCGCGGACGGAGATATCAAATTTGAGTATGACCGGCATGGGCGCCGCATCCGCGAGCGGGACGGACGGGTGCGCCTGGAAACCGAATACCGGTATGATCCGCAGGGCCGGCTGACCGAAGTGAAAATGTCCGACGGCGGACGCGCGCAGTTCGAATGGGACGAGGCCGATCGCCTGCGCGCGACAGAATCGCTGATCGAGGGGCGGACGATGATCGTCCGATTTGACACCGCGGGACGGCTGGTCGAGGAGAGCGTCCGCGGCGGCGATCAAACGCGGTACCGGTGGGATGCGGCGGGGCGGCTGGTGGAAGAGATTTCCTCCGCTTTTGGCCGCATCGTCTACGAATGGGACGCCGCCGATCGCCTTCGCTCGGCGACCGGCGCAAGCACGAAGGCGACGTGGAGTTTCGACGAAGCGGACCGTCTGGTGCGCGCCGAAACGCCCGACGCCTCGCTCACGATCTCCTACGGCGAAACGGGATACGAAATGAAGGATGCCGGGGGACAGTGGCGGCGTTTCGAGGCCGACGCTATGGGCCGAATCGTCGCCACGGAGGACGCCGCGGGCGTCCGGCAGCGCTATGCGCTCGACGGCGCCGACCGCGTGACGCGCATCGAGGGGCCGGGCGATCGTGTGGAGACGCTGGAATACACCCCGGACGGTTTACTGCTGAACTGGAAGGCGAACAATGCGACGGTCCTCGCGTTCGAATACGACGTCCTGCGCCGTCCCATTGCCGCGCGCGGGCTGTATGGCGACCTCACGTGGGTTTACGCCGCCGACGGCGGGGGCGTGGTCGAGCGCAACGGAACGATCGGGCGCGAGCTGGTTCGGCGGCTCGACTCCGCGGCACGGCTCGTCGAGATGCAGACCGCAGGCGCCCCGCCCATTCACATGGCCTACGACGCGGCCGGGCGCCTCCGTGAAACGGCCGCCGCGCGCCATCGTGTGCAGTTCATCTATGACGAATTCGGGCGCCGCGTTGAGCAGCGTTATTCGTCCGGTCTCCATCAGCGATATTTCTATGATGCCGCCGGACGGCTCACCGGCGTCGAATTGGCGGACCGCAACGGACGCGCCATTTACCGCGCCGTCTGGACCCACGACGCCGAGGGCCGCGTCGCCACGGCAGATTTCAACGGGCGCGCATTTCGCTTGGCGTATTCCGCCGGCGGCGCCGTGATTTCCTTCGCCCCCGCGCGCGGACGCGCCGAGACCTACGCCTATGACGCCGCCGGCAGCCCGGCGCGCATCGGCGAACGCCGGCTGAGCTCCGGCCCCATGCACCGCGTCTCGCAGGCGGGCGATCGTCGCTATGCGTGGGACGCCCTCGGCGCCGTTTCCGGCATGGCCGACCGCGAGGGCGAATGGCGTTTCGCCTACGATGCCGCCGGACGGCTCGCCGCCGCCGCGCGCTCCGGACGCGTTATTCGCTTCCGTTACGACGCCCTCGGACGGCTCGCCGCGCGAGAGACCGACGCAGATTCCATCCAATTTCAGTATGACGACGACCGTCTGCTGGCGGTTTGGCGCAAGGACCACGTCGCCCTTTTCCTCCCCGGCGGCGACGGCCACCCCGCGGCGGCAATCCTCGATGGCGACCGTCTGCTCTGCCCCGTGTTTGATCCGAACGGCAGTCTGCTGGCGATCGCCAACGAGGCCGGGACTCTAGAATGGGAAGTCGTGTACCGTCCGTTCGGTGATCGTGAGATCGCACGCAGCGACTACACTCCGCCGATCGATTTTCACGGACAGTATCGTGATCCGAACCTTGATATCCTGTGTTTCGGCGCGCGGTGGTATGACCCGCGGGCCGGCCGTTTTCTCCAGCCCGACCCTGATCCCGGCGATGGATCGGATCCCCTGTCCTTCAATGCCTATCTATTGGCGCGAAATGACCCGGTTAATTTTACGGATCCCAATGGCCTTAAACCTAAAAAATTCTTGTCCCAACAGCGGATCGAGCAAATCAAGGCCCAGAACGCGCAGACTGTCAACCAGACGCTGGGACGCACCATCAGCATGAAACACCGCATTGACAACGGGCTGAAAAACTTGAATCCCCCCGCCGGTGGCAACACGCAGTCCGATTTTCTTCACGGTTTGAGCAAGCAGGGACCTCAGGGCGGATGGAAAGGCGCCGGCCCCAAGGGCTCCACGGCCGACGCCATGGCCAACCATTACGGCGGCGGCGCGCCCCCGCCGGCCCGCGGCTTCGATACGCGGCAAGCGGCTCAAGCGTCGCAGAATATTAAATCACAGCTCGCCGCGCGCGGGCCAAAACCGGTTCCGACGGCGCCCACCGCTCCGCAGGCGCCGTCACTCGGTTCGCAGATGGCGAAATGGGGCGGACGGGGTCTGATCATCTACGGCATCATCAATTCCGCCAACAACATCTACCAGGCGCCGGACAAGGTCGGCGCCGCGGTGAACGAGGCCGGGCGCTGGGGCGGCGCCTACGCGGGGGCGAAAACGGGCGCCGTTCTTGGCGCTCCCTTCGGCCCGGTGGGAGCGGGCGTGGGCGGAGTGCTCGGCGGCATTCTTGGCGGGATGCTCGGCGACGCACTGACCTCGCCGGACAATCGTCCGGAATCGCTGCCGCCCATAACGCCGACCAACCCCGCCGCAATCCAAAAAGGTTTGGCCGATATCAAGCGGTCGGGGATGCCCTTCGATCCCGGCACGCCCGGTATAGCGGGAGGAACCGCGGATATCGGCGCGCCGGGCGGACTGCGCGGCGCCGAGCCCGGAGCGAGCGGCGGCGCCGGCGGCGGACCGCTCACCGGCGGCTTCGGTGTCGCGCCGGGCGTGCTCGATTCCTTCTCCAATCAGCGGGGCGATGCGCGCAGCCAAACCGTCGCCGCAGCCGGAGGTCTCATGACCGCTCAGACGCAGATGACCCAGGCCGCCGGCGCGGGCGACCAGCAGGCCCGCGACGCCCAGCGGACGCGGGATGCCGGGGGTCAGGAGGCGCGAACCATTACCGATAACGCCGCGCGGGACGCCGCTCAAAAACAACGCGATCAAAGCTGGGGAAAGGAAATCGGCGACGCCGTCACCTCCGGCATCCAGAAAGGCGGCGAGGCGTTCGGCGAGGCGCTGGGAACCGCCGCTGCGCAAAAAGCCGCCGGAGCGATCTTCGGCTCCTCGCGAAGGAACAAACCTTCCAGCCCCCCGGCGGCCGACACCGAGGAGGAGGACGGCGAAAAACCGGCGGTCTCCGGTGCCCCCGGCGCCGGGAAATCGGCCACTCCGCCTTCCGGCGGAAAACCCCCGCCCAAGCGCCGTCCGCCAAAATCTGACGCGGATGGAGATGAAAACCCGCCCGAAGACGGCGAGACTGAACCGCCGCCCTCCACCGCGGGGGGAGGCATCGGCGTGGTAAATACGACACAAAACCCCGATGGCACGGTCACGGTCACCTACGGCTGCGGCCACTCCTGGACGGGCAAGCCGCCGGCGCCGCCCCAATGCCCCATCTGCGGTAGCAACACCTCTTCGACTCAGACCTCGACGACGCCGCCGGTCGCCACACCGCCGGCCACACCGCCTCCACCGCCGACGACACCCTCTCCTCCGCCGCCGCCGAAAAAGAAAAGGACGGTGGTCCGATGTCCCATCTGTAAAAGCTCCAATGTGGACGGACCACGGGAGTCCTGGTATGGCCCTTACTACAAATGCGGCGGATGCGGGGCCGCAGTGAAATCTTATGCCATGATTTACGAGGAGGTGGACGAATGAAACGGGATTTGCGATGGATTGCCGTCGGACTCGCCGCTTTCTCCGTCGCTTTGGGGGGCGGCTGCGCCTCAGGCGGCGGCGCGACGCGAACAGCGAACGTCTATGTCGCGCCGGATGCGCGAGCCGTCCGGCGCGTCGCCGTCCTGCCATTTCGCGCGCCGACCGAACTCATCGGCGCTTCCGTCTCCGATCTGTTCGTCACCGAGCTGATGAAGACCGGACGCTATGAGCTGATCGAACGCGGCCAGCTTTCGAACGTCCTCGGCGAGACCGATGTGCAGCTTTCCGGACTCACCGCCGGCCAGGCGGTGCAGGTGGGACGGATGGCGGGCGCCGACGCCGTGGTTATCGGCACCGTTTCCGAATATGAGAATGTCGCGCAGGGCGGGCGGACGCTGCCTGCGGTGGGCATCAGCGTTCGGCTGATTGACGCCACAACCGGCAAGGTGCTGTGGAGCGTGGATCACGCGGGACGCGGGGCCAAAGGCGATACACCGGCGCAACAGGCCCGCGTTGTCGCTCACGAGATGGTGCAGTCGCTGAACCGGCAGATGCGTTGAAAGGGGTCCCGGCATGGATCGAAAACGTTGGGTGCGAAGATACGGCGTTTGGCTGGCGTCGGGTTGGTTGTTTTCCGGCTGCGTTTCGGGGCCGGAACATTCGGAGGTCGCCACGCGAGCAGTTCCTCCGAGCCGCGGTGAAGCGAAAGGTCCGGATCGCCCCGCAGTTTTGCCGCGCGTGATGATCATCGTGGACGAGCAGAGCCTCGGCACGATCGCCACGGCGGAGACGGAGGCGCGCGCGATCCGCAAACTCTTGGAGCGCGGAATCCCCACGGTGGATCAGGACATGGTCCGTGCCAACCTCGCGCGCGGCCAGCAGATTCTGCAGATGGCCGGCGACAACCGCGGCGCGGCGGCGCTCGGCGCGCAGTTCGGCGCCGATATCGTGCTCGTCGGCGAGGCCGTCGCCAAACCCTCCGCCCGCCGTATTGCCGACACGAACCTGCGCTCTTACCAGGCGGTCGTCACGCTCCGCGCCGTGCGTACGGATAACGCGATGTCCATCGCCGCCGTTTCGGAAGACGCCACGCAGGTGGGCATCGAGGACGTCAGCGGCAGCGCCAAGGCGCTCCGCGCCGCCGCCGACGCGGCGCTCGACCGCATCATTGACGAAATGCTGGCAAAATGGACGCCGTCGAGGTCCCCCGCCGCGGCGTTCTCCCATGCCATTGAATTGACCGTCGGCGGCATGGACCAAATCTGGAAGGTGCGCGCCGTGCGTGACACCCTGCGCGCGCGAACGCAGGACGTGCGCAACGTTGTGCAGCGCTCCTACACCACCGGCGTGGCCGTATTTGCCATCGAATCAAAGCGACCAGCCGAAGAACTGGCGGAGGAGCTGGTGCTGGCGCCGCCGGAAGGTTTGAAATTCCAGGTGCTCGACGTCGCGGCGGGCCGTATCCAGCTTCGCGCCGTTGAACCGTAGGGCGTTGTCCGATGGAAAAATCCGACCAGCGCAGCGAGGGGATATCAAAATGAAAACCCATTTCACGATTTCGGAGGCGGCGCCCACGTCATCGTCCGCTACCTCTGGCCTTTTCCGACCGCGCCCGTCATGGGTTTCCGGCGGCATTCGCGTCATCGCCGCGGTCTTGGCGTCCATCGGGGCCTTCGCGTCGCCGGCACGCGCGTCGGAACGACCAATGTTCGAAGCGCTCCTCCACTACACACTGGCGAACGAGGTCCGCGAGGCCGCCAGGAAACTGGCGGAAGGCGCGTCCGACGCCGATGGCGCGGCGATCCGCGAAGTGGCGGAGGACTGGTTCGCCTCGCAGACCGAGCGGATGCGCGCCGTGCTGGAGGGCGCGCTCGGCGCGGCGGCGCGCGAATGTTTTCAGGCCTTCGCCGACACCTTTACTGCCGCCGAGTCCGCCGGCGATGCCGCTTACCTTCGCCGGCTGGTCACCGACCTCGGGGCGCAACCGCCCCTCGCCGACTACCCGGCGCTGCGGCGCTGGGCCATGGAACAATGGCTGAGCGAACCGCTCGCCTCCGGCGCCAGGTTGCTGAGTGAAATGCAAACCTGGGCGGAAGTGCGCGCCCGCGATCCGAACGCGCCCGCACTCGATGCCTGGCTCGAACGCGGTGCGCGTCCGCCGGCGGCCCCGCGCCGTCCGGTCAATTCGCTCGCCGCCGCCGAGGCCCGCTCGCCCGCATGGGATGACAGCACTCCTGCGCCCTCCGGCGCGCTCGAGGCCTTCGCGCAACGCCGACGGGAGCGGCGGGCTCTCGCGTTGGAACAGGCGCAGGCCGGTATGCAGCAAATGGCGGCGGAGCGCCAAGCTTTCGAGCAGGAGGCCGCCGCGCGCAAACTCGCCCAGGCCCAGGCCGATGCCGAGGCCATGAAGGCTCAGGCCCAGAAGCTGGCGGCGGTCGAGGAAGAGGCGATGAAACAGCGGGAGAACAGTTGGGGCAACCGCATCAAACGGATTGTCGGCGGCACGGTCAGCGCCGCCGTGGGCGCCTTCACCGGCGGCATCGGCGCCGAGGCCGGACGCCGCGCCGCCTCCGAAATCTTCCGTTGATTTTACTGTCGCTCTCAAGCGGCCCGTGCCCGTGATTCGTCGGAGCGCGGGGACAGCGGTCCCGGTTTGTTTCCGATCCGTCCTTTGAGAAGAGACAAGGATGGAGGTGCGATCGTTGGGGAGACCCCCACCATGTCATCGGCGCGCCGGACGCTATCCATTGCGCATGCCAGTCACCGGCGATTTTTCTTGCGCGGGTCAGAGCGTGAGTGTCGGATGGAAATATCGTGGAAGAAAGGTTGCCCCATATTCCGAGGCTCGAGAAGACGAGATAACAATGAACCGGCGTCTTTTGCGGATATTTGGGTTGTTGATCATGGTGGTGTCGGGATGCGGTTACAGTGAAGAAACGCCGCACCGCGATTTGCTTCCGCGACCGCGGCAAAGGGGATCGGTCAGTCTCGAAGAGACGATCGGGGCTCGCCGGTCCGTTCGAACGTTCGTGGATTCGCCGTTGACACGCCAAGAGATTGCCCAGCTTTGCTGGGCCGCGCAGGGGATCACCGACGAACGACGAGGATTTCGTGCCGCCCCTTCGGCGGGGGCTACATTTCCCTTGACTCTCTACGTGGCCACGGCGGAGGGCGTGTTCCGGTATCAGCCAGTGACTCATGGTCTGGAACGCCACCTTGTCGAGGATATCCGGCCGGCCTTGCGTCGCGCCGCGCTGGATCAGCCGTGGGTGGAACGCGCACCAGCCGTCTTTGTGTTTGCGGCAGATTCGCGACGCATCGCGCCGCGCTATGGGGAGCGTGCGGAACGGTATATCGCGATGGAGATCGGCCATGCCGCGCAAAACCTCCTGCTGCAAGCGGTAGCGCTGAAACTCGGCGCGGTCCCCGTTGGGGCCTTTGATGACGACGATGTGAGCCGCGTGCTCCGTCTTCCCGCGCCGGAACGGGCGCTTTACATTGTTCCCGTCGGACGAACACTGGAACGATAGCATCGCGCGACATGGGCGGGATGGCCTCTGTCTTTTTGACGACGCGACGGAAAAGACGGGGCAAGGGCTGCTTTCCGCTTATAGGGTGAGCGCCAACAGTCCTGCGGCGCGGGCCGCGCATTCAACGCGGTGCGAAACCGCGGGCCGACGGGGCTGGACAATTTTATTTTATTCCCCAGGGCACGCTCCATAATGTCCGCCATGCCCCCTGAATCGCCGATATGTCGGGTAGTCGCGCATCGAGGCGCCTCCGAAGACGCGCCGGAAAACACCCTGGCCTCCTTCCGACTGGCATGGGAGCAGGGCGCCGATGCGATTGAGGGGGATTTTCGTCTCACGCGGGACGGACATATCGTTTGCATCCATGATGCCGACACAGCCCGCGTCGCCGATGGAATTTGCTGCGCCGTAGAGACAAGCACGCTGGCGGAATTGCGGGCGCTCGATGCGGGCCGATGGAAGGGCGAACGGTGGCGGGGCGAACGCATCCCGACGTTGGCCGAGGTGCTGGACATTCTGCCTCCGGACAAGTCACTTTTTCTCGAAGTCAAATCAGGTCCGAACGCCATACCGTTCATTGAGGCCGAGCTACGGGCGCGGACCGCTCCTCTCGAACAAATTGTTCTCATCAGCTTCAATCCCGCCGTGATCGAGGCGTCGAAGAAAAGGATGCCGATGGTGACGGCCAACCTTCTGGTCGGCTTTCAGAGAGAAGAGCCCATGGATCGGCGATGCCCGTCCGTGGACAAAGTGGTGGCGATGGCTTCGGGCGCCGGCGCCGACGGCGTGGGCGTGGCGAACCATCCGATGGTGGACGATATTTTTGTCGGCCGGCTTCACCGGAGCGGATTGGCGTGCCATATATGGACCGTTAATGACGCTCAGGAAGCGCGCTGCTATATACGGTTCGGTGTTCGCTCGATCACCACGGACCGTCCGGCCGGTCTGCGCGCGGAACTGGAGGGCCGCACCCCTATCGCATAGCCGACGATCGCTTCCGCCCGCCGCCGGCGCGCGGAGTGGTTGACACTCGACGCGGACCATGCTGCGTGGGATAATGGGCTGAAGTGATCGAGCAAAACACCGTTACGGAAAGGAAGGCGATGATGAGCCCCAAACGCAGCGCGCAGGCGGATGATTTGAGGATGAACCCCGATGGTCTCTATCTGGAAGAGGTTTTCACGGACCTGGAGGTCGGCTCCATACGCCGATTGACGCCAGTCAAGGCAGACGGAACACTCGATCCGACGCGGCCGACGCGTTTTCTCGGCCAGACGCAGCTCATGACCCGCGCGGGCCCGCTACCACTGGAAATGCCGATCGAGGCTTCCAATCTCAAAGAGGCGGCGGAGCGATTCGGCGAGGCGATTGAGGCGGCCATGCAGCGAATTGCGGAACAAATCGAGCGCCATCAGATCGAGCAAGCACGGCAGATCGTTGTGCCCGCCTCGGGCGCCATGCCGCCTCCGCCCGGCATCGGCAGCGGACCGAACAATCTGATTATCCGCTGACGTACGGGATGTGTTATCTTTGACGGGGGGAGCGGCATAAACATGACCAACTCCATAAATGAGAAGCGAGCAATTCAGCACTTGATGGATCTTCTCGCCACGCCGGGGGGAAGTGGCCAGGAAGGTGCGGTGGCGGCGCTGGTTTGTGAAAAACTCCGCGCGGCGAACGTACCTGAGACGTGGATGCGCTACGATTGCGCTCCTACACGGATTCGGCGAGCGTTGGGTTCGGCCGCGCCAAAATTCGAGGTCGGCAATCTCATCGTCAAAATACCGGCATCGCGCCCGGGTGCGCGTCGGATGTGCCTGGCGCATATGGACACGGTTCCGCTCTGTCGCGGCGCGCAACCGGTGCGAAAAGGAAATATCATTCGTCCGGCCGGGCGCACGGGTCTGGGAGCGGACAACCGCGTCGGCGTAGCCGCTTGGGTGACGATGATCGAGACGCTGATGCGGGAACGACTGCCGCATCCGCCTCTGACGGTGGTGTTCACTATTGCGGAGGAAATCGGCCTTTACGGCGCGAAGTTTCTGCGGCCGGCAGACATCGGGCGGCCCGCGATGGCCTTCAACATTGACTCGGGCGAATCGGGGCGGATTGTCATCGGCGCCATTGGGGCCCAAAAGTGGGAGGCGCATATCCATGGGCGATCTTCTCATGCGGGCGTGCGTCCGGAAGATGGCATTTCCGCAACGCTCATCGCCGCGCGCGCCATCGAGCGAGCAGCGGCGCGCGGTTATTTCGGCAAGATCGCCCAAGGGCGAAAAACGGGCACGGCCAACGCCGGTGTCATACGCGGCGGCGAAGCGACCAACGAGGTGACGCATTACGTGTATGTGCGCGGAGAGTGCCGCAGTCACGATCCCCGATTTCTCCAGGTCATCGCGGATGAATGGAAACGCGCATTCGAATGGGCAGCGCGCAGCGTGCGTAATCGGCAAGGCCAATCGGGACGTGTGGAATTTTGCGTCGCTGGCGACTACCCCTCGTTCCGACTCCCCGAAGACCATCCCGTGGTTCGGTTCGCCATGGCGGCGGCGAAGAATGTCGGGTTGAAACCGGAGACCCGGATTTTGGATGGCGGACTGGATGCAAATCCGCTGAATGCCTCCGGCGTGCCGACGATCACTTTTGGCGCCGGCCAACACGGAGCTCATAGTCTCGACGAGCACGTCAATATCCGCGAATATCTCCAGGGCTGCCGTCTGGCGCTGGAACTGGCGACGGCGGCGGAGCCGGAAGCCGACGCGTAGAATTCGCTATTACCCGCCAAACACGGCAATCAGCCCGATCAATGTTTCCGCCGCGCGCGCGATATCGGCGAGATGGATGTGTTCATCCTTGGAATGGGCGACGCCCAGCGATCCGGCGCCGAAAACCACCGTGGGGATATTCAGGAATTCGTGATAGAACCAGGCATCGCAGGAGGCGGTCATTCCAGCCACCGTCAGCGGCGCGCCGGACCATTCCGCCGCATGCAACAGCGATTGGGCCAGCGGGTGGGCAGGGTTGAGCACGCTGGCATTGTGGCGGTAGAGAAATGTCAAGGTCGTGTTCGGGCCGATCGATCCGTCGCCGGCCTGATCCAACGCAACGCGGAGGTCTCGACAGACTTCGTCGTATGTGACATTCGGCAGAAAACCCAGCACCCCTTCCAGGACGGCCTCGCTTGGCGTGGACGCGGGCCAATTCCCCGCTCGTAATCGCCCAAAGGTCAACGGCATAGGATTCAGGTAATTTTCGAACAACGGCACATGGCGCGAGCGCGCGAGCAGGTCGGCATGGTAGCGTTCGAAGGCGGAAATGGCGTCCCGGGCCATAATGAGGGCGCTGCGAGTGCGGCCGATCTCGCCACTATGGCCGGCCTGCCCGCGGAAAACAGCGCGGAACCACACTGCGCCGCGCACGGACGTGTACAACCGGCCATCCGAAGGCTCCAGCACAACGCAACCATCCGCCCGTTCGCCGTCGCGCACCATCGCGAGAGTGCCGTTGCCCCCGTTTTCCTCCTCATTGACGAGATGGAAAACGACCTCTCCGCACGGCGAAGGAAGTTCTTCTAGTGCGCGGGCCATGAGATAGAGCGTCGCGATCTGTCCCTTCGCGTCGCACGCGCCACGCCCGCGGATCACACCCGATTGCACCTGTCCGCTCCACGGGTCCTCCATACCTTCGGACGGCGGCACCACATCCACGTGGGTGTTGAACAGCAGAGTTCGTCCCCCGCCCACGCCACGACGGACACATCGGAGGTTGAACCGGCCTTCATACTCTATGTTAGGTACGGGCGTAGAGTATTCGGGGTCGTTTTTCAGCGTATTGCGCATCGGGCACGCCTCGACCTCGAAATCCCGCAGGCGGCTCCATTTCTCGCGCAGATAACACATTGCCTCGTGTTCGTGTCCGGGCGTCGAGGGAAAGCGAATCAATTCCGAGAGCAGTTGTGCGGCATCGGGAAGAGCGCGCGAAACGGCGCTGCGGACGGATGGGAGGTCGGGCGTGTCGGCACTCATATCTTGAGCCTCCTTAACACGCGATCGAGAATGGCCACGCTTTCGTCAATTTCCTCGGCGGAGATCACCAGCGGCGGAGCGACGCGGATGACGTTGCCGTACATACCGACGGCGCCGACCAGCAGCCCCTCATTGGCGCAGCCGTCAATGATGGGCCGAATCAACTCCGGCGCCGGCGCGCGCGACCGTTTATCCTTCACGAATTCCAGCCCCATGACCAATCCCATGCCCCGCACATCGCCGAGATAGCGGCATCGCCGCGCGACGGCCAGAAGACGCTGTTTGAGGCGTCGCCCCATGTGCGCCGCGCGTTCGGCCAGCCGCTCCTTCTCCATGATGTCGAGCACGGCGATGACCGCCGCACTAGCGACGGGATTGCCCCCGAGCGTACTAGACATTTCGCCTTTTTTCAGACAGGAAAAGACATCGCGGGTTGCCGCCACCGCC
Organism: uncultured bacterium; assembly: GCA_938005705.1. Taxonomy (GTDB): domain Bacteria; phylum Verrucomicrobiota; class Kiritimatiellia; order PWTM01; family PWTM01; genus CALLML01. The sequence goes on along the minus strand of CALLML010000020.1, from coordinate 23,921 downwards.
GAGACGGCGATGCCGCTGCCGATGCCTTTACCGAGGACGACGATATCGGGCGTCAAGCCTTCATGTTCCATCGCCCACATTCGGCCGGTGCGACCATAGGAGGACTGCACTTCGTCGAGGGTGTAGAGCAAGCCTTTGGCGCGCAGCCATTCCTCGAGGCGGCGGAGCCACCCTTTGGGCGGGAAGATGAAGCCCGCGGCGCCCTGGTAGGGTTCGACAATCACACCGGCGAGGCTGCCGGTGGAATTGGCCATGAGGACGGCATCAGCAAAATCAAAATACCGTTTGAATCGCGGCCCGTCCTGGCACCACCCGCACGGATCGCGATAGGGATTCGGATAGGGGAGACGAATCACACCCGGCAGGGTTGGCCCATATCGCCGCTTGGGACCCGGCATGCCGCCGACGGAAAGCGCGGCGGTGGTGCGGCCATGAAAACCGCCCTCGAAGGAGATGATCTCAAAATTGCCGCTGCGCCGCTTCATCAGGCGCGTCGCCGCCTCGATACCCTCGCTGCCGGTGCTCAGAAAAAAGCACTGATCCAAGCGGGATGGCAAGGCCTTGACCAGCCGCTCCGCGGCCAGAATGCGGTATTCGTTGGCGCATTCGTAGTTGTTCAACAGTTCACCAGCTGCTTTGCGCACCGCCTCGACCAGATGCGGGTGGCAGTGGCCGACATTCGTCACGAGCACACCGGAGGTCCAGTCAATGTAGCGATTGCCGTCCACATCGGTGACAATGGCGCCACGGCCTGTTTTCCAGACGACCGGCGCCTGGTAACCAACCACGTCGGCTTCATACTGATGCCATTTTCCCAGCAACGCCTTGCCTCGAGGTCCCGGCAAAGGGCCGTTGACATGAGCGATGGTCATATCATTTTTCTCCTGATTGTTGCCTAATCCATAGCCGGACGGTAGGCAATTGAACAGTGAAAAGCAATGGCGCCAACAAACCCCGCGCCGGGCAAATGTTTCGATGTGGTGTCACTGGGGCACGCCTCCCTCGCCGCGCCCTCGCCAATAGGGCAACACCTCGGGATTGACTACGCAGCGTGCAGGACGGCCGGCCGCCATCGCTAGTAAGTCATCAAGGATACTACGCCGAATTTCCCAGCCCGCCTCCTCCGACGCCCACGCGATGTGAGGTGTCAAAATGCAGTTTTCCAGGCCAAACAGGGGGTAGTCCGGCGGAGGCGGCTCGACGTCAAATACGTCCAACGCCGCGCCAGCGATGGTTCCAGCCCGCAGCGCAGCCGCCAAAGCCTCGGCGTCCACCATCGGTCCACGCGAGGTGTTGATCAGATAAGCGGTAGGCTTCATCAAAGCGAGTGTGCGGGCATTGACGATATGCCGCGTTTCATCCGTCAGCGGCGTGTGGACGGTCAGGAAATCCGACTCCCGAAACAATGTGTCGTGATTCACGAAATGCAGACCCGCTTCCTCCAGTTCCCGCCGGCGTTCGGGAGAAAGATAGGGATCGCAGCCCAAAATGCGAAAACCGAACGTCCGCATTTTGCGGTGAACACGGCTTCCGATCCGGCCCACCCCCAAGATGCCAAGGGTCTTGCCGTCGAGTCGATACAGCGGGAACAGTCCGTGAAAATCCCATTGACCGCAGGCGCTGGACTCCTCCAGTGTGCGGCGGCTTCGCACAATCTTGCGGGCACAGGCGAAAAGAAGCGCAATCGCATGCTCGGCCACGTCCTCTTTGCAATAGTCGGGCTGATAGGCCAGCAGAATGCCAAGGCGGGTGCAGGTTGCCACGTCCACATTGTCGTAGCCGATTCCGTGCCGGATAATCGCGCGGCAGCGTGGCAGACGTTGCAGGAGCGATTTCGTCATCCGAACCATATTGACAACGAGAAGATCGGCGTCCTTGATTTTCTCATACACCTCGTCTTCGGGCCGAAACTTGAGCTGATAGGTCTCGAGGAGGATGCCGGCTTTTTCGAGCTCCTGCGCCTCCCAGTTCAGATCCGATTCGATGTAGTCAGTGACCGCTACCTTCACCTTGCTTCGCATACTCTATTCTCCGTCTGTGGGATCGCCCAACGGGCTATTAAAAGGCAGGACCACCATTTTGCGCCACACATAATCACCAGGGAAATTATCGGGGCGCGTTCTGGTCCAGAAGTTATTTACGACACTCGTTTCATGCGGCGACCGACCAGCGTTTTCGTCATGCGCCGCGGACGAGCACTTCCTCCGCGCACGCGACGAGGCGTTCGCGTAGTTCGCACAGCCGTGCGACGGGCGTGCGGGAAGCGGATCGCAGTGCGGGATCGGGCAGATCATCGCGTGGCACAAACGGCTGCAAAACCCAGCGGCGCGCGCCGCCAATCCAGCGTCCAAGGGCTTCCATGCAGGCGTCATGGTGCTCGTTGACGATGACCGTCGTGCGCAACTCATAGTCGGTCGGCCCGTCGCGCAGCAGCGCCATCGAACGCGCGATGGCATCGGTGTCCCCGAACCCCGTGAGCGCGCGGTACCGTTCAGGCGCGGTTTTGACGTCCATGGCCACATAATCGACGCGCGGGAGCACTGCGGCCAGAACATCGGGGCGCGAACCGTTGGTGTCGAGCTTGACAAGGAATCCAAGATTTTTCATCTCCTCAATGAGCCTCGGCAGACCGGTCGCAAGCGTGGGCTCACCTCCGCTGATGACGACGCCGTTGGCCCACTCGTCGCGAAAACCATGGGCGCGCTCGCGAATGACCTCCCAGGGATAGGTGGCATCGGCGCGCGCGAAAAGGGCGGCGTTATGGCAGAAGCCACAACGGAAGTTGCAGCCGCCGGTGAACAACACCGCCGCGATGTGTCCCGGATAATCCACCATCGAGACCTGACCCAGCACCGCGGCGACGGGGCAACGAATGTCGTCCGGCGCGGAGTCTTCAGCAGGCGGGCTTTCAGGGAACATGGCCGATTTTGCCGAGGGCAATTTCAGGGCGGGTACGCCGCCTCGTTTATGGCGTGGCGGGCGCCATGCGCGCCGCACGCGCCTCTTCCAATGTTTCGCGGATCATCCCGGGCGAAATCACACCCCGGCCCTCGTCGGAATAGTCCGTCTGCAGCCCGACATAGGCATAGAGTCGCGAGGCGATGCCGGTCGGATCGAGTTTCCGCCGCGGCAGCGGCCGCCATCCGCCGGCGACCTCCGCCCGCTCCATGACCAGCAGCGCCGGCAGGCGGTTGGGATTGATGCATTCGGCGCGGCAAAACGCCGCAAGCCCCTCCTCGGTCTCCACATCCGCGTAGGCCATTTCAAACTCCTCCCAGCCTCCCCCGGCCAGCAACGACTCCACCCGGCGGCGTAGGACAGCGCACTTGTCGCAGCCGGGTTTGCCGAAAATCACGATGCGCAGCGTTGGGCTCATCTGTTGCTCCCAGTTCGAACGTTCCGCCTCAGTTCACGGCCGGCGACGGCGACGGTGGAACCGCGGGCGAGGCAAAAGCCTCGGCGTTTTCGATCGAATATCGGCCGCGGTGCCGCGCCACGAGTTCGCCGTATCGTTTGGATTTGTTCCAGTTGTGGATTTTACTGAAATAACCGACCACCCGCGTTTCCGACACCACGTGGGTTGAACCGCAGGACTCGCAGGCTTCGCGGATGCCGCGCATGACCGCGTGGCAGTCGTCGCAGTAGGTAAATTCCGGCGAAATCGTCACCTGGGCCGATTGCGTACGGTAGAAGGTCTCCGTGATCAGCCGCTCGATGGCGCCGGCGGAGGGCCGTTCCTCGCCGATGAAGGCGTGCGTGATCGCTCCGGATTCGATCATCGTGTGGAACATAGCCTGGCGTCGGATGCGCTCGACCAGCGAGACCGGCGCGTCGGCGCGCAGATGAACCGAATTCGTGTAGTAGACCACGTCCTCGTTGTCGCCGCAGACCGTGCGCCGCGCCTCTTCGGGGAAATAGACAAGATCGGTTTTGGCCAACCGGCGGGCGGCGCTTTCCGCGGGGGATTCTTCGAGCGTGAGCTTGAGGCCGTGCTTTTTTGAAAGCTTTCGCGCCCGCAGGTTCATGTGGGCAACGATCCGCAGCCCCATCTCAAATGCCTCCTCGGATTCGTGAAGGTGCTTGCCGGTGAGGAAATATACGGTGTCATTCACACCGATGAGACCGAGAATATACGTGCAGGTGTTCAGGTCCACATAGGGTCGCCCGTCACAGGCGGGACGGCCGATCTGATAAAGAGGGCGCCCCGGTCCACTCATCATCTCGGCGATTTTCGCCCGTTTTTGGAGATGTGCCTGCACCACGATGTCCATCGTGCGGTCAATCTCCGCAAGCAGGCCCTCGAGCGTCCGATTTCCCGCGCGCGCCGCGCGGTACGCCGCTTGCGGGATATTGAGGGTGACGTTCTGGAAGCCGCAGAAACGCATCGTTTCAGGGTGCCGCAGCATGTAGCGATCGCTGATGGTCGTCCGCAGCCGGCAGCAGGCAGACAGGGTCACTTCATCGCGATCGAAGATGAAATAGGTGGATCCGTTTGCGGCGGCAAGTTCGCAGGCCTTGCGGAAAATTGCATACTGGCCGGGATCGCGGAACGTCTCCTCCGAAATGTGAAAATCGCATTTCGGAAACTCGAACACACGCCCGTTGCGATCGCCCTCTTTCCACACTTCGAGCAAGGCCGAAGCGAATGCCTGGGCTTCGGCCTGGAAATCGCCGTACACGACAATCGCCTCGCCGCGCTCCCGGAGCGAGGCCACCACCTCCGGGTCGTAGGCGACGCCGTCACGCGCATCCGGAATCTCGCGCAGCACCAGCCGGCGCGAGCCATCGGGCTCGCGGAGGTAAAGGTCCATCAGCCGCGGGCTGTTGGGGGCGGCCGGCGGGCGCATCTCCTCCTCGAGCTCCACGGTCGAGCCGTCGGCGCGACGCAAGCGATAATGCCCGCCTGGACCGATCGCCGGCACATCTGCCAGCGCGCGCGGCACGCCAGAATGGACATTGAAATCGAGGAACAGCGTCTGTCCGCCGCGAGAAAAAGCATTTTGCGAGCCGTTGAAGATCAGCTCCTGCGCCACCTGCTTCATCTCGCGCGGGGTCAGGCCGACCAGATACGGCGCATAGAGGATGTTGATGTAGGCGATCCCCAGGGCGCCCGCGTAATTCGCCTGCATCGAGGCGAGAAATGTGTTTAGGTGGCCCGTCAACACCGACGCGCTGCGCGCGGGCTTCGACTCGGTGTTGAGATTGACGAGCCGGCACAGGCCGTATTTTTTCACATACTCGACCGAGTGCGAGGAGCAATAGACCCGGTGCGGATAGCCGAGGTCGTGTAAATGGATGGCGCCGGTGTCGTGCGCGTGCTTGACCTCCGGCGAGAAGATAGTGTCTAGCGCCCACTGCTTCAGCACCAGCTCGGCAATGCCGAGATTCACAGCCTCCGGATTGTTATTGACGATATTGCTGTTCTCGACCGACTTCGTGAACATCAGCTTCTCGACATAGTCCCGCGGCACGCCGTAAATCGAGAGGTCCCGCAGCCGCTCGTTGCACCCGCGTTCGAGCAGCTCATTATTCACCAGCTCGCGGATCAATGCCGTGTTGATCGTGCGCATGCCGCCGGAGATGACGTGGTTTTCCACCGCCTTCGCGATCTGAATCGCCATCTCGACGGAGAGATGGGCCGTCTGCACGAGCTGTCGGACGATGCGCCCCCGGTCCCACGGCATCGTCAGATTGCCGGTGATGGATTCGACCAGCAGGAGGCTGGCATCGGTAAGGTCGATATCGCCCTTGGCCATGTCCCGTACGCGAATCATCTTTCGCGCCAGTTCGCGCTGTTTGCGGTACCGCTTGTACGCCGCCACGATCGCGGTACAGCCTTCCTCCGCCAGGACGATCTCCACGACGTCCTGCACATCCTCGATCGCGGGGATGCGCTGTCCGTGCTCGTCGGGCGGCACGTAGTATTCACTGGTCGGATCGTTCAGTTGGGCGATCACCCGGTCGGCAATCCGTTCCGGGAGTCCCGGCGTCATCGGCTGCCGATCCCGACGCGCCACTTCCTCGGCGGCGCGTCGAACGGCATTCTCAATTTTGCGACGATGAAACGGAACGACAATCCCGTCCCGTTTGCGAAAGCCATCAAAAAGCTGTGTTTTTTCCAACATGGCCCCCTCATTTTGAATCGGCTTCAACCTTCCGTACGGCTCGCGAAATCGCACATCAGCGCCATAGTCAACAGCCGTCATTTCACCAATAGATTGGAGGCATGTCAATGCCTGATCGCTAAATATTGTGGTTTTGGTCCAAACCCCCTTACCTTTTGTCCGACAACTCATTAGGCGATTCCTTCCGCGTCGGCCACAAAAAAATATTAGCTTTTGATGAGGCCGCGCAGCTTGCGGTCGCCCATCGAACGAACCGTGCCGAAGACCGGACGGGCGGGCCACGGGCGATCATGTTTTCCGAAGCACCAGGCAACGCCCGCGAAACCGTTGGGGTCGCGTCCGTCGAGCTCGTAGCGATGGTTCAGCCGCATCGCGATTTCAAAGGCCTCGCGCGGCGACGCGCTCCATTCGAGGATTTTCTTGCCCCAGTACATTCGCTGCATGTTAGGCAGCCAGCCTTCACGGCGCAGTCGGTGTTGAATATCGTTCCAAAGTGGATCGTGCGTGCGCCCTTCATCCCACGCCTCGGCGTCGTAGACGAACGCGCGCGGATCGGCCGCATGCGCCTCAAGGGTCTCGCGCGCCCAGGTGGGGAGGCCGTCCCAGCAATCGTACGCGTCGTTAAAATGCGTGAAGTTCATGCTCAGCTCGCGCCGCACGATGAGCTGTTCCAGAAACGCCTCCTGAGCGGCGACGGGAGCGGACGCCGCTTGAACCGTCCGCGCGATCTCCACCGGCGATATTTGTCCGAAATGCAGATACGGACTCAGCCGCGAAGCGTACGCGCCGGCCGGGTCACTGCGCTCGTCGGCATAGGCGGCCAGGTGTTCGTTGGTGAATCGGCGCAGGAGCGCGCGGGCGGCGGAACGTCCACCGCGAAAATCCGGCGCTGGCGGAACCGATGAATCCGTTCGGATCAACCGCAAGGCCGTGGCCGAATCCACCGGCTCCTCACCCGCGAGCATCGGCGCGCGGGTGACGGCGAGTGGCTGGAGTCGCGGCGCCGGCCGCAGAAAACGATCCCGCAGCCGCAGAAGCTTCGGACGCAACGTGCGAGCGGCGAATTCTTCATGGTCCGACGCGGTTTCCACCGGCACAACGACATCGCCTTCCACCTCGAACAGCGCGACGTCTAGCGCCGTGGCGAGACGGCGACGCCATTCGCGCTGAATGCGGAGATAGCCGCGGTCGGTCACGACCGCCGCCGCGCCAGTGCGTGCGACCTCGAGTGCGACGTCCGGCGGATCGCCTAGGCGCAGGACAAAGCCGCACCCGCGCGCGCGCAGCGCTGCGCGCGTTTCGATCAGGCCTTCAACCATAAACGCGTATGCGCGCGCCGTCGCGTCGGGAAAAGTTTCTGTCAGCCCGAAGGCGACGACAAGTGGCAGCCGCTGAAGATTCGCTAGGCCGATCGCATACTCCAGCGCGGGATTATGCTCCGCTCGTTGGGACTGCTGCATCCAATAGAGTACGAAGGCGCCCGGCCGGATCGGGCGCTCGTTCAGCACTCGTATCCGCTCCGGCTCCATGCCTTCGATCGGCGGCGGGGCGTACGAGGCGAGCAACGGCGGCGAGGCGCCGCGGCAGTGCGCGGAGGCCATAGGCCTTCTCCTCTCCTCATGATTCAGCGACAACGCCGGGTTTTTCTGGCGATGAGGGATGCGAAGGTGGTTGGAGACTTTCGACGTCATAGGATCGGTAGCGATAATCCGGCAAGGCGCGATGGGGACGGCCGGTGAGTTTCGTCGCCGTGCGTGCAATATCGTCGCGCAAATCCGGCGGCGGCAATTCATCGAAGGCGGCGAGCATCGTCGCCGCGGCGGCGGCGTCGCCGAATCGCTCTAGATACCGCAGAGCGGCGCGCCGGACGGAAGGCGAATCGGGCATGGGTTGTGGGTTATATTGCGACGGGGGCACGACATTTTTCGCCACCAATTCGATGGCGCGGCGCACTTCGGCCCCATGGCCGAGCGCGATCATCGCATCGAGCGCCGCGGCCCGCGGTTCTGCCGGAACGTCAATACGCACGCGGCGGAGCCGCTGAACGAGATCGGGAATCATGTCCCGGTCGCCGAGGTCGCCACGGATGCGAATCGCGCCGGCTACAACATTGGGGTTTTCATGATTCGTCAATGCGCGCAATCGGTCCGGCCGCGCGCCTGCGCGCGGCGTGCCGAGCCGATGAAGCGCTTGGAGGGCCGCGGTGATCACCTCGGCCTCCCCGTCATCGAGCATCAGCCACAACGCCGCCGCGGCCGAGGCTTCGCGCCGTGCGCCCAGTGTCTCCGCTGCGAGTGTGCGCACGCGCGGATCGGGATCGCGAGTCGCCGCAACGAGGGTGGCGGAAGCCCCGAGCGTTTTCATGCCGCCGAGCGCGCGGACGGCGGCGGATTGCGCGGCGAAGCCGCGCCGACGTTGAAGCTCTGCCGCCAGCGCGGCCACGGCGGTTTCGTCATCGAGCACCCCCAGCGCCTCGCACAGCGCCGGCCAGAGGGCCGGATCGTTTTCTGTTTCCAGCCGCTGTCCCAGCACTTGGCTCGCACCGGCGCACCGCACGCGCGCCGCGGCGGCGATAGCGGCGGCGGCGACCGCGCCGCGTTCCGCACGGGCGCGACTCAACACGGCGTCATCGAAGCCCGCGTCTCCGCGCGCTACTATTTCGAGCGCCGTCTGCACGAGGGCGCGGTCCGCCGATGACGTGAGCGCGGCGCGCAACCCAGCATCCCGCAGGGCGCCGCCCGCCGCGGCGAGGGATCGCAGCCAGGCCGCGCGCGCGGCGGAATCCGACTCGGCGAGCATCCGGCGCGCGGCATCTTCCGGCGCAAGCGCGAGCGCGGCGACGTGAGCCGCCGCGGCGACGCGGACTTCCGGCTTGGCATCGTTCAGCCCGCGCTCGACCTGGTCGGGTCGGCGGCGAAAGAAGTCGGCGGGTCCGTGGGCGAAAACCGTGCAGCGCACGATGCGGTCGGCATCGGCGGCCAGTCGCGCCAGGTCGGTATCATCGGCGGTCTCGCCGCGTCGGGCCATTGCGCGCAGCGCCTCGGCACGCACGCGCGCGTCAGGATCGTGGAGCCGTGCGCGCACGGCGGCGGCGTCGCCGGGATCGCCGATATGGGCGAGGGCGTCGAGCGCTTCGGCGCGCAATACGGGCTCGGTGGCCTCCAGCTGGTTCCGCAGGATTGCGTGCGTCGCCGGGTTCTTCACCGGCAGCTCGATGATGTTCGGTTCAGCGGCATGCGCAGACGTGAGGAAAACGGAAGACGGAAGACGGAAGAAAATAATTGCCAGAAGAGCGGCGAAACGGAGGGGAAACCTTTTCCAAGCCTTGGAAGCGATCGGGCGAAAGTTTTCCAAGCCTTGGAAAAAAACGGTCGATTGTTTTCCAAGCCTTGGAAAACGATTCGCGGCCGGTTCCGCTGGCAGAGACCGGTCAACGGTCCGGCGCGAACTTGAAACGAAGACGGACATAGCTCAGGACTCCCAGTAGGGCCGAGGCCGACAGCAAAAGCCGCAGATGGCGACCCCAATCGAGTTTTTCGGCGCCCTCGGTACGCAAGGCGGACCACGCCACGAGGAAGGGATTCATCTGTTCCAGCGCAAGGCGGAGGTTCCGGGCAAAACGGGCGGGCGCCAGATGGGGCAAAAGCGTGGCGAAGACGACGGCAAATACAAGGGCGTAGGCGAGCGCGGCGGCAGCGGACGAGTGGCGGGCGAAGGTCGAGGCGAAGAAGCCTGCCGTGATCGCGAAAAGCATCGTGGCGAGGATGACGGCGCCGGCGATGAGAATGTCGCGCAGTGTGTTGAGCTCCATCACGTAGATGACGGCCCACAGCGGCGCAGCCCCCACCAGCAGCAGCAGAACAAACAGCAGGGCGACTTCGAACTTGCCGGCCAGCAACGCCCAGGGGCCGAGGCGCGTCATGCGCAGCGGGTCGAAAAGTCCGCCCTCGATCTCGCGGGTGACGGCGCCGGCGGTGAGGGAGGGGCCGAGCAGCGCGACCAGCCCGATCTGGAACGCGACCGCGACGCCTTTGAGGCCGTCGGGCGAGTAGCCGGCGACTTGTCCGGCGAGGAGGATCACGAGCGCGGCGGAGACGGCGAAGCACAGATAGAGTCCGCGCACGAACCACACGCCGCCGCCCATGGCGCGCGCGCGCATTTCGCGGGCAAAGACGGGGTTGACCCAGCCGGCAAGGAGTTTTTTGCGGCGCTGAGGGTCCACGAGGTAGAAGGGGAAACGATAGCGGCGCCGCGCGATCTCGCGGCGGTCATCAATCACGCGCTCGATGCGACGCGGCGGCGACGGACGGCGCAGGAACTGGGCGATGAGAAAGATCAGCAGGGCGAGGGCGGCGACAGCGACCGTCTCGAGGAATAGCCGCCATTCGGGTGGCTGCGCAAGACCGGCGGCAGGCGGGCGCAGGACCGAAAGCAGCGCCGCCAGCGGGCTCAGGGCGCGCACACGGTACGCCGCGGCGGCGAGATCGGGGCGGCCGACGAGGATGGCCGCGATCGCCCAGGGGGCCGCGAACCAGACCAGCAGGGACGAATAGGCGCGGATGAGCGCGGTGTGCGAATCGCGCGTGAACGAGCTGATCGCGAGGCCGAGGAGCGCCGCGCCCGCCGCCGTGGCGCCCACGACGCTGTAGATCCGCACGGTCTCGGAGGGCGACACCGCGCCGAGCAGAAATGTCGCCGCGAAGAACGGAAACGAAAACGCCGTGAAAATGCCCAGCAGTGCCAGCGACGAGAGCAATTTGCCGATCGCCAATTCATGCGGCCGCAGCAGCGTCTGGAAGAGCAGGTCGTAGGTGCGGCGTTCTTTCTCGCCGACGATAGCCACGGCGGAAAACGCCGGTGCCAGCAGCAGTGTGGCCGCGAGCAGCGCCGTAGCGAAGATCACAACGAGCGAACGCGATGACTGGGCGGCGAGCGTATAGACGGCCTGTTCCGGCCAGATCCAGACCAGCGTCGCCGCCAGCACCGCCACATACAGCGCCGCCCACAGGACAGATCGCCGCCGCCGCAGCCCCTGCCGCACCTCGCGCGCCAGCACCGGTACGCCGATCATTCCACCACCCGCCGTTCGCCGGCCTTCGCCGATTCCGTGACACTCAAATAGACCTGTTCGAGATCGAGCGCCGGCTCCGATTGCCACACCACCGGCACACCGGCGCGCACGAGATCCGCGAGCAGGGCCGCGATGTCCTCGTCACCCGCACTGTAGCCGAATCGAATCTGGCGGCCGACGATCTCACGCACGGTGAGGATGCCGGGCCGCAGACGCTGCAGCGTTTGGGCCGCGACCTGCGGATCGCCGAGAACCTCGAGGTCCACCTGCCGTTCCTGCCGCACCTGCCGCAGCACGTCGCCTACCGAGCCGCTGACCAGCAGGCGTCCCCGCTCGATGATGCCGATGTGGTCGCAGACCGTGGCCAGCTCCGGCAGGATATGCGAGGAGACAATCAACGTCTTTTTCAGCGCGCGCAACTGTTTGAGCATCTCCCGGATTTCGATGCGAGCGCGCGGATCGAGGCCGGAGGTGGGTTCATCGAGCAGCAACACCGGCGGATCATGCATCAGTGTTTTGGCGAGGCCGACGCGCTGCAACATGCCGCGGGACAGCGAATCCACGTAATAATCGCGCATGACCTCCGCACCGGCCAGATGCAAGGCCTGTTCGATCCGGTCCCGGCGGAGGCGGCGCGGAATGCGGTAGGCCGCGCCGAAGAAATCCAGGTATTCCCACACGCGCATGCCGGAATAAACGCCGAAGCCGTCCGGCAGATACCCCACGAGCAATCGGGCCTGCCGCGGCCGGCGCGAGACATCCACACCGGCGACTCGCACGGCACCGGAAGTCGGGCGCAGCAGGCCGGCCAGGATACGAATCGTCGTGGTCTTGCCGGCGCCGTTCGGACCGATGAATCCAAAAATCTCACCCTCGCCGATGCGCAAGTTGAGGCGATCGAGCGCGAGAACGGATCGGTATCGTTTCGTCAGATCCCGGGTTTCGATCATCAGCGGTTTTCCTCCTTCGCTGCGCGCACGCGGCCGGCGATTTCGATGTCGAGATCGCGCGCGATCCAGGGGCGCGACCAGACGCGCTCGGCGACATCGGCGCGGCGTTGAACGCGCGCGACCACGCGCACCCCGCGCACGTGTGTGTCGTAGAATCGCTCCGGCGACTCGATCTCCGTCACCCCCTCCGCGGCCGTGGACGGCAGTTCCGGCGACGGACCGCCGTCCACGGCCACGAGGGTAACGGCCATCTCATATTCCTCGGATTCCCATCGGCGGAAGAGGCGCAGCGCGTCGGGGACGATGTCAGGTGCGTTATCCGGCAGTGTGAAGAGGAGAGTGAAGGTGTCGGCCTGCGTGGCCGTGATGAAGCCGTCGGGATGGACGCGGAGTGACGGCGCGCGGCGTTCGAGGTGGACTGTCAGTGTGCCGCGGGGCCACAGAATGCGGTCATTGGCGTAGCGTATTCGCGCCGCAACGCGGACCAAACCCATCGCCCGGCGTAGGGTGGGCGGCTCCGTCGGCTCCAACGCGGCTCGTGGCATGTCGGACCAATAGCCCAGCGCGGGTTCGTCCCACTCGCCGCTGGAGGCGATCGCCGCGCCGAGGCCGCCGATGGGCGCGATGGAGATTCGTTCGGGATCGAAGGGCGGATAGAGCGCCTCATAGAGGCGATCGCGCGCCAAATCGCGCGCCCGCCGCACGGGCCGAAGGCTCCGCGCCATGTCCGACCGTGGACGATCGGGACGGATGCCGGCGAACATCCGTTCGGCGCCGACCGGAATATCGCCGAGAGGAACAACAAGCCGACCTGCGCGCACAAAGGCCTCTTCCAACGGCGTCGGCCCCGGATTCACCACGCGGATGTTCAGGCCTCGCGCGTCGAAATGGAGTTCGAGATCCGGATTCTGGGCCGCGACAGCGGATGCGACAGACCATGTGCGCACCGTCCGCGGCCGCACCCGCAGGCCGGTCACTTCGAGACGGTCGGTCCATTCAGCATCAAAACGCTCCGGAGGAGTCACCGTTTCGACGCCGGGACGCGGCGCGACACCTTCACTCGATCCGCGCACGGAGAAGGCGCCGCCCAAAGGCGCGAAGAGGCCGAAAGCGGACTGGACCAAAAGTCCTTCGGCGCCGGACCGGCCGCGGGCCTGATAGATTTCGATCTCCTGCGGGGAGGATGCATCCGCCGGCGGGCGTCCGGCGCGCATGGCGGTTACACCGGCACCGATGCCCAGGAACAGCGCAACGATCCAACCGGTCTCCGGACAGCGGAAGAGATGCCCGAGCAGAATTGGCACAAAAATGAGCACGCAGACCGAAGCCAGATAGAGGCGCACCTGGCGCGGCGACGGCACTTCGATGCCGGCCATTTCGCCGATGAGCGGCGGTAGCACGTCTTGATGAGAAAGCCGGCGCGCTGCATGGCGAACGGAGGGCGGCGGCAGCTCGACATGCTGGCTCCAGAACGCGCTTGCGCCCGGCCATTGTTCGAACGTCGCGTCGCCGAGATCGAAGGCGAACGCGACAATACGTCCCTCGCCGAGGCGCCGTTCCGCCACGATCGGCGCGTCGGGCGGACCGAGACGGGTGCGGCTGCCGTCGCGGAGCGTCATCGGGCGCCACAGCAGGCCGTGGGGTGCAGCGAAAGCCGGCACCGCGCCGTCCTCCGGAAAAGGCGCCTCGTTCACGACAACGGGAGCGCCATAGACCACCGGCAGCAGCGGTTCCAGTATACCGAGTCCTGCCGCGTCAAAACCCGCCCCGGGCACGATGGTCAGAATGCCGCCCGCTTCGATCCACCGACGCACGGCCTCCGCCTGAAACGCGTCCAGCGAATATCCGCCGAGGGGGCCGAGAATGATTACGTCCGCCGGCGCGAGGGCGATCTCGCGCCGCGGCAGATCGCGGGCCGTCACCACTGCGCGCGCCGCATCTCTCTCCCATCCGGCGGCGACGCGCGTCTTGACGAAGTTGTACGAGCGGGACTCGGCGTCGCAGACCAGGTGAAACGGTTGATCCTCGGACGCGAGCGAGCCCATGACGGACAAGCCGCCCCAACGCGCCGCCGCGCCGTCGCTGAGCGTGGCATCGGCGAATTCGGTGGTTCGGCCGCCGCCGACGCTTTCGCGGTCGGGAAAGATCGGAAGGAAGACTCGCATGCCGCAGCGCGGCGGCAGTGTCACGACGCGGCGCACGGCGAGCGATTGGGAGATGCGTTCGCCCACGCACTCAACCGCGGCGACCACCTGCGTGGCGGCGCCGGGGTTCTCGATGTCCAGAAACAGCGGATTCCAGAAACCGACGCGCGCCTGGAATCCGTAACCGGGGCGGACGTGGTAAATCCGGGGTCGCGTTCCGCCCGTGGGATCCGGCGCGGCGATGGCCGACGCCACTGCGAGGCCCATGGCGACCACGGACAGCGCGCGCCGCCGGCGGAGAAACAACGCAATGACGCCCCTTTCGCGCATGAGGGTGAGAGTATCATCCGGTGCCGCGCAGTTTGTCAAATCTACCGATGCCTATTCTACGCGAGGCGCTTTATCCTCGAGGGTCTGAGGCCGATGCCGATCATGGCTGAAAAAATCTCCCGTACGGGCTTGAATCCGAACTCCGGCTCAACGGGATTCGGTGCGATAAAGATGATACAGGTAATTCTTGCCGGGTGGGATGCGCGCGATATCGAACCGCCAGGTAATGCCGTCGGCGGTAAAGGCGTGCGCGGAAGGTGAACCGAGTGTCGTGGGGGTGATGTTGACGGTTTCCGCCTGACGGGCCAGCAGGATGTACACCGCCAGGTCGCCGCTGTAGCGGGTGCCGGTATTGCTGATCTGGATTGCCGAGCGGTTGGGGGTTGGATAATCGGTGGACACTCTCAGATGTCCCCACACGCGGTAAAATTCAAGGACGGAAACGATATCCGTCGCCCAAATACGCGCCCGTTTGGCACGGGTGAGAATGACGTCGAGCCGTTTCATGGTGGTCGAGTCCACTTGCGCGGCCATTAACGAGAGGTTCAGCAATCCGCCCTCCATCGCGATGGCGTCCACAGCCGCCTCGATACCATATTCCAGTGGCCGAGAGGACTGCACGGAAGCCTCGAGATCGGGCAACGGCATCTCCGGCATCAACCACAGCTCGCGCTCACGTGCGAAAACCGGCAGGGGGCGGTTCGTACGCACGACCTGCGGCAGGAGGTGGCGATAGTCTGTGCCAGACAGATACGCGTAGCCGGCGCGGACGAGGGCATCCAGCCACTGATCCGGCACGACCGGCACCGAGAGCCGCGCCCCCACGTTCCGGGAACCGACCAAGCGTTCGATCTGTTCCCGCCACCGGATCAGCGTCTCGATAGAGGGCGGTTGCCGGACCTCATCGCCGTCCACTTCCCACAGCCCGACGGGTCCAAAATTGGCGAGGCGCCGCACGAGTTCCGGCGCCTCTTCCACCAAACGAGGCGAGACAAAGGAAGTCAACGGCAAACGATATTGGCCGGCGAGCGCAGGCAACCGCTCGTCGAATTCATCTGGATGGTTGAGGCTCCAGCTCAGCGTGAAAACCCCGGAGATATTCTCTGGCCAGAACATTTTGTAGGCGATCGGCTGCCGTGCCGCCCAAGCCACGGCCTGCCGGGTCAGCAAATCCATCGCCTGCGCCTGATCCGGTCGGGCGGCGGCGCCGAGTGGAAAACCAAACCAGACGAAACGCCCGCCCAGATAATCGCCGTACGCGATTACGGCGCGATCGCGCTGATCCTCCATGGAAAGGCGGCTTTGCGGAGACCAACGGCTCGCCCGTATCCACGCGCCCACGGCCTCCACGCGGGGTTCGCGGATTCGGGCAGCGAGCGGTTCATCGTAACGCGCCACGGAAATCACGAGTCCCGGTGGGAGACCCAGCGTCAACGGCGATCGTCCGGACATCGCGATCGAGGAAACACCCGCGCGGTCGCTTTCGGGCACAGGACCGGTGATCTCGAGGCCTCCGACTTGCTGCAGTAGAGAGGCGGAACGCCAGGCGCCGGTTTCCATGCGGGTGCCGGTAGCCCACATCATCACCACCCCGTTGCCGCGCTGCAGAAAGCGTTTGACGGCCTCGATCTCGCTGTTGCTCATGGCGACGGCGGTCGGCAGGACCAGCACATTGAATTCCGCGAGGGCGCCGACGTCGAGAGCGGCGCCCGTGATGCGCCGGTAGGAAAACCGTTCGCGCGCGAAAAAGTGCTCCCACTGCCGCACCCACTCGTCAAAGGCGCGCGGAGGGGCGCCGAGGACCTCGCCGGCCGCCTCGGCGTGCCACAGCGCGATGCGTACAGGTTTCTGACCGATCGAATCGCTGCCGGAGGCGAACGGCCGCATCATCCGGCGATAGACCGATGCCGAGGCGCCGTCATAGATGGCGACGATCATCTGATGGTACTGCCAGATGGCGACAGTCAACGTGATGACCACCACCAGCAGGAAAAAAAGGGCCGCCCATCGTCCGCGGGTTCGCATGGCGTCATTCCCATTCCCAGCCGGAGTTTTTGGCCGAGGTCTCCGGCGAGGCGGGTTCTTCGCCTCGCGGCGTTAGCCGGCGGAAAACAGGCTTGCCGGGGCCGGCCTCGGGCGGCGGAGTGGGCGGCGCCGGCGGAAGAGGGCCTGTCAGCGGGGGAACAGGTTCCTCCGGAACCGTGTCGGCGTTGGGATTCGGGGTGGCGTCCGCTCGATGACGCCGACGGCGGCGCGCCAGCACGTAGGCGCCGACCGCGAAGATCAGCGTAGCGAGCGTGCTGACGAGAATCACCGTCGAAAGAATTCCGATCATGTTGCCCATGGCGCTATCCTTTCCGGGGCCGGCGAGTGCACGCCGTTCAACTGGTGCGCCCCGTTCGTTCCAATTTGCCCCACGTCATGTGAACGCGCAAAAACTCCTCCACGGTCGCAATGACCTTGCACACATCGGTAATGACGACAAAAAACATCCGGTACAGCAACGCATAGGGAGTCAGCTTCATATCCTCATCCTCCATGCTTAGACAAAACAGCGCCGTAACGATGTCGAGCACGGTGAGCTGCCCCCACCAAAATATCACGAACATGGTCATGTCGAAAAACGCGACCACATAAAGAAAATATACCTGGGCGAAGATGTTCATCGCCGGCCAAAGAAGCGCCTCGAATCCCATGTACCAGAGCACGAACGTGTTCGTGAAGCCGGCGCCATGGATCAGGTAGCGCGAATGCTTGCGCAGCGACTGTAGGATGCCGCGCGTCCATCGGTAACGCTGACGGAAGAAAGCCACGAACGTTTCCGGCGCTTCGGTGATGGCGATGGCGAAGGGTTCGTACTCGATTTTCCACCGACGGATCAGGATTTTGATGGTGATATCGCAATCTTCGGCGAACGTGTCGCGGTCATAACCGCCGACCTGTTCAAGCACGGTGCGGCGGAAAACTCCGATGGGGCCGGGAATGATATTAACGGCGCTGAAATAGCCCTGGCTCCGCCGCACCATGTTGAGGCCTTCGATATATTCTAGCGCCTGCATGCGCGTCAGAAAATTGCGGCGGTTGCCGACCTTGACATTGCCGGCGACGGCGCCAACGTGCGGGTTGCGAAAATGCTGGACGGCGTACAGCAGAGAGGCCGGGTCCAGCCGCGAGTCGGCGTCCACACAGCAGATCAGCTCGCCCTTCGAATAGCCGATGCCGTGGTTGAGCGCCTCGCCTTTGCCACGATTGCGCTGGCGCAACACGGTGACGGTGTGGTCGCCGTGCTTGCCGGCGAAACGGGCGGCCCTCTGATACGTGTCGTCCGCGGAACCGTCATCCACAACGACGATTTCCAGGTTGGGATAGACGACCTCCAGCAGGGAACGGATGGAGTTCTCAATGACCACGCCCTCATTGAAACAGGGCACAATGATCGAGACCGTCGGCAGATGAAGCGATGAACGGTCCCGCCGGTAAAGTGCGAGAATATCGGGCACGCGAGATCGGTCGAGATGGTGCAAATACGAGAGATAGATCAGGATGAAAAAACGGGCGATGAGGATGACCAGGAAGGAAAACAACAACACGAGGGAAAAGTTGACGAAGGCCGATGTGACACGATAGTCGGTGCGCAGCACCGTCACATAGGAGATGATGACGAAGATCATCATCAGCCCCAGCAGGACGGTCATGGTAATTTTTCGGGCCATCGTACGGCTTTCTTACGCAAAACTTTTTTATTTCGATCGGCCTCACTCTCAAGGCCGTCGTTCACCGGCCGTGGCGAGCCCCGCGCGCGCAGCCGCGCGCATAAACGCTTCACGAGCGCGCGCATCGTCCGGATGCGCCGCCGTCCAGGCCGCGAGGCGGTCCAATGCCACACCGGTAGCCGCATCGCGGACGGCCCAATAGCGTGAGACTCGTCGGAGCGCGTCGCGGCGCTGCGCCTCGCGCAAAAACGCCAGCCGCTCGTGCAAGGCCGGATCCGACCACGCGCCCATCATCTGGTCGATCTCGCGTGCGGCCTCGCCGAAGCGGCGCGTCTCCAGGAGCACCTCGATGAGCCGTTGACGATCCGCTTCGTGCTCCGGATTTTCCCGCAGCCGCCGTCGCAGGCGGGCGACTTCCAGGCGACGGTTTTCCTCCAGATTCTTCAGCGCTTCCCGTGCTTCCACGTGGGAGGGGTCAAGTCGTGTGACCTCTTGCAACAGCGCATACGCCTCTTCGGGGCGGTCCGTGCGTATGAGCAAGCGCGCGCGGAGCAGGCGCGGTTCAATCGCGGAGGCATCACGGGCGATGATGTCGGCCAGCAGCCGGTCGGCTTCATCATCGTGGTCCAACCAGATCAAGGTTCTAGCCCATTCGACGCGGGCCGGCAGAAAATTGGGACGTTCCGTTGCCGCACGTCGCAATTCCGCTTCAGCCTCGGCCAGACGGCCGAGGGCGTTGTAGACACGACCGAGGGCGTAACGAGCCTCAATGTCGTCGGGGACGCGTTCGAGATAACGGAGATACTGTACCGCCGCTTCTTCAGGGCGATTCGCCCATGAAAGCGCCGCTGCCAGCTCGCGGCGCAGGGAAGGATCGTCATGGCGTTCTAATACGTGCAGATAACAAGCCCGCGCGCGGTCATAGCTCTCCATCCGGGTGCACAACCGCGCGAACTCGATTACGTCGTCGAGACGAGACCAGTCGAGCTGTCCGCCCAGCCGCGTGCGCACGCGGATCAGGAGTCGGCGAGCGCCCTCATGATCGGGCCGACGGCGTCTCACTTCCTGCGCCGCATCCACGGTGTCGCGATAACGGCCGAGTCGGAAGAGCGTCTGTGCCAATTCGTAACGCGCCTCGATATCGTCAGGTCGTGTCTGGAGATAGCGTTCGAGCAGGCCGGCCGCCTCAAACCAAACCCCTTGCGCGATGAGCGCGCGAGCTTCGTCCAACGTGTTGCCCGGCGAGAGCGACTGAGCCGACGCGATCGCCACCCCCATTGCCGCCAAAAGCACGGCCATTTGTTTCAAGCAATAACCCCTCACACGGGAAAAATAGGCTTAAGTCAGGAAATTACAAGTGGAAACGCAGAAAACGAACGGCGTGGAAGCCGTCTCGCGTATTGCTACGCATACGCATCGGCCGTAGGATCGGGGTGGAACCCGACCCTCCAAGGCCTGCGAATGGAGTTGGAGGGCCGGGCTTCCAGGTGACAGGGCCTTGGAGGGTACGGTGCCAGCCGGCCCATTTTTCCTGGTTGCCGTGCAAGCCGTCTCGTTTCTCGACTCGTGGGCGTCGAATCACCGGCCATACACAGCGCAATCGGCTCGCATTACCACCGTTGGGATTATGGAGACGGAGACGTTGCGCGAGAGAGCTCCACGGCCTCGAGGACGATGCGGGCGTTGCCGAGATAGAGAAACCGGATGCAAAACAGACGGGTTTCAGCGAGGGAAAAACGTAATCGGGCCGGCGCGCTCCCCCGTACAGCCATGGAGGTTCCGGCGGCTTCTTCAAGACGCAGTCGCCCGATTTCGACGCCGTTCGGCGTTTCCGATGCAAATCGCAGGGTGACCTCATATTCGCCCGCCGGCAGTGGCAGGCGAGGTCCATAAAAGACCTCGTCATTCGGCGCCTCTGCGGGCTCCAAACACACCCATCCTCGATCGGGTTCAGACCAGCCGGCGCGGAAAAACCACGAGGCTGGCCATCGAACCGTTTCTCCCGGCGCCGGTACCTCAGGCGCTTCGCCTTCGAGGATAATGACCGAAACATCCACGGCGCCGCCGGCCCATGTCAGGCGAGGATGAACAGAAAAGAATGACGCCGGCGCTTCGAAAGCGACCGGAATCCACGTCCATTGATCAGCATCGGCTTCCACGCGGATAGCGGGACGATCCGAAAGAGGGGCAAACAGAATGGCGCCGTGTCCCCGCATCCGCAGGCGCCAGCGCATGCCGGGGAACCGCGCCACCCGCAGCGGGCGAGAGACCTCGGCGGAGGCGTTCGGCGTGCTCAGACGTACCCAGGCCTCCCGTTCATTTTTCTCACGAGAAGCGTCCGTCGAAGTTCTGAGAGAGGCGGCGGACCATCGCCAGGCGGGAAAATGTCCACGATAATCGGACGCCCAGGGCGGAGGCGGCTCACCGTGGGTTTCATCCGCCGGTCGAACCCGAAACGCCCATACGGGCCCGTCTCGGGCAACGAATGCCAAGCGCGGATGGGCGCAAAGCCGCGCGAGTGTCGCCCCCGCAGGAAACGGGCTGACCTTTTCGGGAAACAAATCTTCGTGAAAAAGGATATGGCGGATGCCGCGTTGGAGGAGCGCGTCGAGCTGATCATCCGCGATCTCCCCCTGGTTCAGGCTTTCCAAACGTTGGAAGACGTCGCGAATATAACCGGCGGGCACGAAAGGACGGTATCCGTTCACGAGGCGGAGATGATAGAGCGAGGCGTAATACTGATAGACGGAGGAGTAGTGCGAATCGCCGGGCCATAACGGAAGGGCCAGCGCGCGCGGCAGGTTTCCCGTGCGTTTGGTCTCTTCGGCCACGGCCGCGTAGGCGCCCTGGCGTGTCCGGAGAAGACAAATATGGGGTCGTATCAGCGGCCGGTATTCCCAGAGCATGGCCGCCGCCAGCGCGGTCGCGGCGACGGTCTCCGCCCCCCGCCGTCGGGGCTGCGGGCGCGACCAGGCGGCGGCGATCGTCATCGCGGAGAGGGTGGGTAACAACGCGTAAACCTTGGCCGCTTGCCGGATCAGCCGATAAGACGGAATCAGACGCCGCGCTGCGCGGAATACAAGGCCGTGCCGAGGACCCCATGGCCCGAGCGCCAGGAGGATGACGGCCACCAGGGACGTTCCCAACAACACGGCCGCGACCCATACGGCGGCGTGCTCCCTCCCCGCGGCGTTCGAACGGCGGATGCCGCGTGTAACCATCCATCCGAGGGACGCGATGAGCAGTCCGCCGAGAAACCATCCCATCATCGCCTGATTGGAGATTCCCAGATTTTCGCGGCTCACCAGACCCTCCGGCCGGGGCGAAAAGAGGGCGGTTTCGGCCATTGTCCGCTCCGTCGCCGGCGCAGACTCGATTTCCGCGGTGACGCCGCGTGTCAAAACCAGCGCCACGACAGCCCCCGCGACCATCGGTGCCAATGCCCAAGCGCTTTGACGAATCCACACTCGAATGGGGGGGCGATTTGCACGGTGGCTCGAAATGTCGAGCGGCAGCCCCTTGGCCCAGCCTAGTAGAATCCATAGCGGCGTGCTGAGCGCGGAGAAGAAAAAAACGTGCGCATCGCCCGTCGCGGAGGCGATCAGGGCCAGCGCCGCCCAGTTGCCGCCGCGGATGCGCCGATGCGCCACGGCGTCGTATAGTCCGAGCGCCAGCAACGGAACCCACGCCATGGCAAAGCCGGTGGGACTGCCGCCCAACAGGCTCATCCAGCGGAATGGGATCGCAATCGCCACGAACGCCGCCAGCCCCTGAGCCGTTTCGGAGGCGGTGAGGCGGGCGGCCAGCCGCCAGGTGAATAGGGCGGTCAGCCAGATCGAGATGAAGCCGGCCAAGTTCCATCCGAGCGCCCGCCCGCCCACGGTCGAAATGGCCGCATAGAGGAGAGAAAACGGCGCGTAATACGCCCCAGGCTCCCGCCGTCCGTCGTCATCACCGTCGTTGAATTCATACGGATTGTGAAAAAGCGGCGTGCGGCCGGCGAGCATGTCGCCCGCGAGCCAGAAGTGATAGAGCAGTTGGAGGTGATCACCCGGAACCATGCGCCGCAGCGTCTCATGCGGCGGCCGCTGGTGCGACGCCGGAATCCCTTCGCGGAGATGGAGGATCAACGGCCAGGTGAAGAGAGTCCAGACCAGCGCGGAGATCATGAGCGAACCGGCGATTGCACGGCGAAGGTCGGAAGTCATCGGGACCCCTCCGCGTTCGACGGGCGGGCAGGCGTCCGACGAATGAGAAAAAGGACGCCGCCGACGGCCGCATACAACACGGTGATCGCCAGATAGAGGAGCGGCAGGGCGAGTGCGCGCTCACGAACCACGCCGACTGGGACGAAGAAGAAGGCGTAGGCGGCGTCGCGCACTCCCAGACCGAAGATCGAGATCGGCAGCGCCTCGATCAGCGTAATGAGAGGCACAAAAACGCAGAAGAAGATGAAAGAGATGGTCCAGCCGAGGAGCCGCGCCATCAATCCGATCGCCACGATCGCCAGAAACTGGAAAGCAAGGGAAATTGCCATAGCCTTGGCGAGCAAGGGTGGATTTCGTAGGTAAGCGTCCATAGACGCGAGAAAGCGTTCAACGAACGCCGCCAGTTTCGGCGCCCGGTCAATATGGAGACAGCGCAGCAGCGTCCGCAGCTGGCGGCGCTGCATCAGCAAAACGACTCCTCCCCCAATGGCTAGAAAGACGAACAGGGGAATCCAGATGACTCCCCGATCTGGAAGGCGCGAAAAACCGATCCAGGAAAACAACAAACCCCAGATCGCGATGGCCAGAAAGCCCGTGAGGCGATCGGCCAGCACTGAGGCGAAGCCCTCTGCGGCGCGCGCGCTGCGGCGGGCGAGGTCATAGACGCGATAGGCGTCCCCGCCGATGCTCGATGGCAGAAAAAGATTGAAAAAAGTGCCGATCCAATACGTGGAAAAGAGCGTCAGGTAGGGCACGCGGATGCCGTCGGCCGCTAGCAGGAGCTTCCATTTCAGCGCGCTGAGCGCGGTGTTCGTCAGCAGCAGCAGAAAGATGGGGATGAACCATGGGAGATGCGCACTGGTGAAGACGTCGCGAAAACCGGCCCAGTTCATCCTGCGGTACAACACGGCGAGCAACGTGAGACTGAACGCGAGTTTCAATAGCCACAAACCACGCCGGTGAATCTTCATATTTTTACACCGCAGCGGAAGTTTCTCCACGGCAAGGCGGTCGGCCTTCGATCGCGGCCGTCGAACCTCGCGTCGCATAAAAAGTGGCTCTGGGAAAAAGCATTAGCGCAAACATAGCGTGCCGCCGCGCGTCCGGCAATCCTGCGTCCGGGGCAGAAACTAATGGCGCCGGGACAAATGTTGTCTGTGTTCCAGTCAAGCGTTTTGGGTGAGTTACTAATGCTCTCGAAATTGTCTTTACATGCTCGTTCCCTGCGGCGCGAGCAATCTCGCGCCCTGGTATGTACATCCCCGCACGCCTGTGGGTAAGTGGGCCGTGGGGCCCTCCCAGCCCCGTAAGGCCCCACTTATCCACAGGATCGGGGATGTCTATGACTTTCTTTTTGCTTCTTTTTCTTTCGACGTGCGC
>CALLML010000019.1 GCA_938005705.1 uncultured bacterium | reverse complement strand
TCTCGAAACCCTCTCGTGACGCGCGACCGCTCAGGGCGCGGGTTCGAGCTTCATCAGCGCGCCGTCAGCGACGAGCCGATAGACTGTTTCCCGGGGAGTTCCATCGGCGCCGACACGCCGGCCGCCCGCATCGTAGCGTTCCCGTCGGCCGCCCATCAAGCGCGTCCAGCCCGTCATCTGTCCGTCCGGGCCGTATTCATATTCGTCGGTCCATTCCCGCGGCGTGTAGATGACGGGGTCGGTATAGGGCGCGGACGTCCCTTTCCGGTACCGCACCGACCGGATGCGTCCGTCCTCGCCATAGACGCGTTCTTCGGATGGCGGAAAATAGATCGTGAAAAAGGCCGGTGCCGAGAAGTGCTTTCCGTTGTGCGCGAAAAGGCCGATGTCTACACGTGACGACATCACGTTGGGCTCGCTCGCGGCGGGTATGGGGGGATGCCATGCGATTGTGATTTCCGCGCGTTCGCTGCGCTCGCCCATCGATCGAATGACCACGCGCGCGGGGTCGCCTTGCAGCAGACGCCAGTGGAAGGCGAGCGGACGACCGTTGGCGTCTGCGCTGCCCTCGGCGCTCAGCACATATCGGCGGCGAAGAGAAATTCCCCGGAATATGCGCGCGACCGCAGCGGGCGTGGTGAATATTTCCTCCGTGCGACCAGGCGCCTCGAAATACTCGACGCCAATGCGGGGAAGATCGGCCTCCACCACGCGAATCTCCGCCCACGGCGGGAGGGCTGTCAGTGGAATTTCATGCGCTGCGCGAACCATCGGCTCCAGGCGGAGATTCGATCCCGCAAAGAGCGGCGGATGTGCGCGGCCGGTCAGATAATCCTCGTCGGACTCCACGCCGACGTAGTGGCGTCGCAACAGCATCTGGAGTGTCGGCATGAGCAATCCCCGCTCCCGCAAGGCGCGCTTCACATCCGGTTGGAATGCGGCGAGCATCGCGGCGAGCGCCTCGAGATGGGGACGATCGGAACCCGACGAACCGCGCGAGACCAAAGGAAACGGCGCGTTGGTGAAGAAGACATCGCGCCGCGCAGGCGTGAGGCCCTCTTCCTCCGACTTTTCACGCGGAAAATCCATGTGAGCGGGATGCACATAGAGCTGGCCGCCGCGGTAGAGCGCGAAGAACAGCGACATGATGCGCGCATCGGCGTGCGCGGTGCGGACCAGCGAACGCCAAAATGGCCCGCCGGTGACGGCGAGCGAGGCGTTACCGATCAGCACCCCGTCGTGCACGATGGTCGAGGCCAGGCCGTTGTGCAAGTCGGCGGCGCGGGCGAATTCGCCGTATTGAATATGCGTCAGTTGTGGGAAAAGACCGGCCGAAAGGCGGGAGTGACCGTTGTCGCGATTATCGTAGAGATCGCCCCAATTGCCGGCGGCGCGGCCCTCGGCATACCAGGCGCGGATCAAGTCTCCGGCCGTCCCGCGTAGACCGGTGACGGCGCGATCCGGAGGGGGTTGCGGAGCAAAGCGATAGAGGGCCACGGGCAGGCCAATCTGAGGATGAAGAGTGACGTTTTTATCATCCACAACCACCGCGGGGGTCGTCACTTCCGCCGGCTCGGCGCGCGCGGGAATGGTCATACCCCGGCTCGATGAGGCACGGGCCAGGAGCGCGCGGAAGGCATCCGATTCTCGCAATGGCTGAAGTTCCGTCGCCGTGGCGATGGCCTGGGCGTTGTTGAAGCCCTTGTCCACGGCCTTTTCAAGCAATCCCAGTGCTTCCTCCTTCCGGCCTCGCGCCGCCTCATCGAGGGCCGTGAGAAAGTAGCCGGTCGGCAGAAATGGCGCCTCGCGCATCAAGCGGCGTCCGATCTCGGCCATTGCCGCACGGTCTCCGGCCTGTTGCGCTGCTCCGAAGGCGACTTCAAGAGGCCGAATGCGCTTGCGCTGGGCGGACAAGAACACCAGCAGGGATTGCGGATCGTCTTCGGGAAACGAGACGGCTCGCGGCGGCGTGTTCGTAAACGAGTTCAACCAAGGCTTTAGATGCCTGTTCCGCCAGGCGTCTGTCCAGCGGTCCACGCGCACTCTCTGGTGGTAGAGGACAGCATCGCCATCGCGAATGTTCAGCTCAAGCGTGTTGCCGGAATCTGAAAGGGAAATCTCCCTGCGCCGAACAAGCATCTCCGCCTGAACGGATGATTCCTCCACCAGCGGCGCCCCTGCGTCGTTGAGCAGCCGCAAGCTCGCGCGCGGGGCGGATGCGCCCACGGTGCGGGCGCGCGTCTCCAGCTCTCCCCCGCCGACCTCGCCGAATCCAACGACCTGCGCGGCGGGACCGGGCCGAAGCTCGATCGCGCCCCACCCTTCCCAAGGGCGTGGGCCGGAGGCCGCGGCCCACGCGCGTGCACCGGTGCCTCCGGCGAGGATGAATTGTCCATGGATCGTTCGGCCGTCAGGGGCGTCCACACCGAGGCTCGACCAGGCCACGGAAAGCTCCAATTCCCAGCTCTCGGGCGTCACTAGACATCGCGCTTCGCCGCCGTGAGACCACAGCAGCTCCCGGTCGGCCCGACCGCTATTGAGCCAGCGATCCTCCACGGCGCCCAGCGGATTGACGGAAATCCGGTAATATCCTTCACCGTTTCGTGCCGCGCGCGCGCGTTCCCCCGCAACAAGGAGAAGTTGAAAATGATGGTCCTCCGGAATCTCTGGGGCATCAGGACGACCGGCCCGGCCCACCGGATAGTGCCCGCGGGGATTCGGCGCGCGCATGGCCACATAGAGAAAACGATCGTCATAAGCGACTCGGATCACCGCTTGCATTTCGGGAGGCGCCAGCGCATGTTCCGCGGAGGGGATTACGAGACCGGTGAACGCCGCCGCTTGGCTCCATTCCCGCGACTCGATGCGCCCGTCGAGGGTGGGCGTTTGATTCAACTTAGGGGCCCGCAACCCGGGCGCCGGATTCTCTTGCGCACCGGACCTGACCGCACATGCCGAAACCAGCAGAAGGACCCTCCCCCGATATCCGAGTCTCCGAAAAAGAGTCATCTCAAATTCTCCCACAGTGAAGCTACTGTTAAACGGCCGATCGCTCAAGTCGAATCGCCCCGCGCGAACCGGTGGCGCTGTAAGACCAACCGACTCGCGACACCCGATATTCCGGATGTCTGAAATCAGGGAATATTGGATGGCTGGCGCGACGCGTACCGGACGCTCCAGAGAAAGAGGCCGTGGGGGGGGGCGGTGGGTACGCGCGCAGTGCGCGTGCGCGAGGCCAGAATACGATCGGCCTCATCGGGGGCCAATTCGCCGGCACCTACCCGTATGAGAAAACCGGCGAGGCTGCGGACCATGCGATAGAGAAAACCGTCGGCCCGCGCGGTGATGACGATGTGACGGCCCGATTGTCGCACCGAGAGTTCACGCAGGTCACGAATCGTTCCACCGACCTCGCGATTCGGATTGGCGGAGAAAGCCAGGAAGTCGTGTTGGCCCGCAAGACGCTTCGCCGCCTCCGCCATCGCGGCGACATTGAGCTGGCGGGAAACATGCATCCAGTATCGCCGCAAATCGGGCAGGATGACCGGGCCGTCCCATATGAAGTAACGGTAGGTTTTTTCGATTGCGTCGTAGCGCGCATGAAAATCGGAACGGGCGCGTCGCACGTTCAGTACGCGAATGTCAGTGTCCAACATTGCGTTCAGCCCCAGCAGTAGTTTGGGGGGATCGTATCGTCCTTGCAGATCAAAATGCGCGACCTGACCGCGCGCATGCACGCCCGCATCCGTGCGGCCGCTGCCGTGAACGCGGATATCCTGGCCGGTGATCTGTTTCAAGGCCCGTTCCAGCTCGCCCTGAATAGTCCGATGATGCGCCTGAATCTGCCAGCCGGCGTACGCGCCGCCGTCGTAGGCCACGGTCATGCGATAACGCACAACTTGATCGGATTTATGGCCGTGGATGACGAACAGGCTGGTGGGTTTCGCTGTCAATGCAAGGGCTTCGACCATTCCCGATAGCGTCGGATCAACTGATTGGTTGAGGTGTCATGGCCTCGAGCGTCGGCCGTGGGGTCCAGAAGCTCGGGCAGGATGCGGCCGGCCAGTTTTTTGCCAAGTTCCACACCCCACTGGTCGAAAGACAGGATGTTCCAGATGATGCCCTGTGTGAAAATCTTGTGTTCGTAGATGGCGATCAATTGTCCGAGCGTCGAGGGCGTTAGCTCTGGCGCCAAGAGCGTATTCGTGGGGCGATTGCCCGGGAAGACTCGATGGCGGACGAGGCGGCCTTGGGTGCCCTCGGCGCGGACTTCCTCCGCTGTCTTGCCGAAGGCCAGCGCTTCCGTTTGGGCGAAACAATTTGCCAGCAATTTGGCGTGATGGTCGCCGATGGGGTGGTGGGGACGACAGAAAGCGATAAAGTCGCAGGGCACCAACTTGGTGCCCTGATGAAGCAGTTGATAGAAGGCATGTTGGCCATTCGTGCCGGGTTCGCCCCAGAGAATCGGACCGGTCTGCCATCGCACCGGGCGTCCGCGCGCGTCCACCGACTTTCCGTTGCTCTCCATATCGGCCTGTTGAAGATAGGCGGGCAAGCGGGCGAGATATTGGTCGTAGGGGAGCACGGCGTGGGTGTGGGCGTCCCAGCAGGCGCCGTACCAGACTCCGAGCAACGCCAGCGTGATGGGAAGGTTGGACTCGATCGGCGCCTCGGCAAAGTGGCGATCCATAAGATGAAAGCCGTTGAGCATGTCCTGGAAATGCTCGGGACCGATAGCGATCATCAGGGGCAGTCCGATCGCGGAACACAGAGAATAGCGCCCGCCGACCCAATCCCAGAACTCGAACATGTTATGCGTGTCAATTCCAAAGGCCGCGACCCGGTCGGCGTTTGTCGAGACGGCGACAAAATGGCGGGCGACGGCGGCGGGGTCCTTCAGACTGTCAAGCGCCCAGGCGCGCGCGGTCTCCGCGTTGGTCATCGTTTCCTGCGTCGTGAACGTCTTGGATGCGACAATAAACAACGTCTCCTCGGGATTGAGGTCACGCACGGTTTCGACGAAATGTGTAGCGTCCACATTGGAGACGAAACGCACCGTCAGCCGCCGATCAGCAAAAGCGCGAAGGGCTTCAGTGGCCATAGCGGGGCCGAGGTCGGAACCGCCGATGCCGATGTTAATCACGGCGCGAATGGGGCGTCCGGTATGTCCCTTCCATTCTCCGGAGCGCACGGCCTCCGCGAAGGCTTTCATGCGGCGCAGTACCGCGTGCACCTGCGGGGTGAGGGGCACGCCATCCATGCGAAAATCGGCCGTTTCAGGGGCGCGAAGGGCTACGTGCAATACCGCCCGGTTTTCCGTCAAGTTGATGCGTTCGCCTTTAAACATAGCCGCAATCGCTTCGGGCAGTCGGGCGCGCCGTGTGAGGTCATGCAGCAACTGGAGCGTGCGTTCGGTCACCAGGTTTTTGGAATAATCGAGAAACCAGTCGCCGGCCTGGATCGAATAGCGCTCCGCCCGCCCGGGATCATCCCGGAAGAGGTCGCGCAGATGCACGCCTTTCCATTCGCGACGGTGCGCTTTCAGGGGCGCAAGATCTTTCACTACATTGCGGGATTCGAAAAAGGTCGGGGCCATCATGGTGTTTCCTTCGAGGGCGGCAGGGCTGGGTTTCGCTCATCAGCCTTAGTTTCGTCCCATAGTGCATCCAACGTCGCCAGTTCACATTCGTGGAGACGAAGACCGCGTTCGCGGGCCTTACGCTCCACTTCTTTGAATCGGCGGATGAACTTCTGGGTGGTGGCGTTCAGAGCGTCCTCCGCGTCCACCTCAACAAACCGGCTGAGATTGACGAGGGTGAAGAGCACATCGCCGAGCTCTTCACCGATTCGGTTGCGGTCGGCGGACGCGATGGAATCTTTCAACTCGCGGATTTCCTCGTCCAATTTGCGCAAAACTTCGCCAGTTTCGCTCCAGTCGAATCCGGTGCGGGAGGCGCGACGTTGAACCTGATCGGCTTTGAGCAACGCCGGCAGGTGTCGCGGCACGCCATCCACGACGGAAGGGGATTGCGAAGCCTCCACCTTTTCGGCGCGCTTGATGTCGTCCCAGCGTCGCAACACGTCGTCGGCGTTACAGACCTGAACCTCGCCGAATACGTGAGGATGTCGGCGGATGAGTTTTTGTGCGATGCCTTCAGCCACGTCGTCGAATGAGAATTGGCCGTTTTCCGCGCAGATTTGAGCCTGGAACACAATTTGCAGCAGCACGTCGCCGAGCTCTTCGCGCAGACGGTCGGGATCGTTCGCATCCATGGCCTCATAAGCTTCGTAGGCCTCTTCAATCAGGTGTGGCTTCAGCGACTGCAGTGTCTGCTGGCGGTCCCAGGGGCAGCCATTTTCGCCACGCAGTCTGCGCATGATGGCCAGCAGCCGGTCCATGGGCCGCGGTTCCGATGCGGGAGCAACAGCATGATCCGTTGGGACGCTCAGAGGACCTCCAGGAAATCGCTCTTGGATGGAGAGGCGTTGGCGGATAATTCGAATACGGCATCGGCGCCGCTGAAATCCTGCGCCTGGGTGAAACGATCCGGCGCCACGACGCACCGCAGCCCGGCGATCAGCGCCGATTTGAAAGACGAACGGCAGGTCGTCAGCGCGGCGCATTGGGAGAGGGAAACACCGGCGGCGCGTACCGGCAACCGCCATTGATCTGGCGATGGAAATGTGCCGTCGCCTAGGGCCACGACATGCAGTCGGCCGCAAACGGTATCGGGTTCGAGGCGTCGGAAGAGGGTCTGGGCGACCTCCTCCGGCGCCGTCGTCAGGAACGCGACTCCGCGGCCGCGCTCGTTGCAGGCCTCGATCGCGGCGGCATAGGACGGCCGTACCTGAATCGGGGCGGACGCATATCGCTGTTCCAGCCATTTTTTCGCCGCGAGAACGAGGGACTCCAAGGTGGAGGCCTTGACACCGAGGGCGGTGGCCACCGCATGGACGGCCTGCTCGGGCGCACTGCAAAGGCCGCAGCGAATCAGAACTTCGCCGACTTTCGTCTCGTCGGTGTCTTTCAAGCGGTCTGCAATGAAGCGGCAAAGATCCTCGCGATATCCCTCGATCGCCTCCTCGAGCTCGACAATCAGCCATTGGGATGGGGCGGGGCGGACTGTTGCCACGCTTTCGGTTTCATCCTCTTTTTTTTGCGGCTTGACCATGACTTTCAAGTCCTTCCTCGCTTTTTGTGAAAACAACCCTGCAAGTATAGCGGAGAAAGACCGATTTCACAAGACCGGAGGGTACGGGCGCCGGCAAATTATGGGAGTTTCATCCCCGTGAGACGGCTGTATGCGTCGCGATATTTCTCGCTCGTCCGGCGAACGATGTGTTCAGGCAAAGGCGGGGCGGGGGGAGTCTTGTCCCAATTCAGACTCTCTAAATAGTCGCGCACATACTGCTTGTCAAAGGAGGGCGGATTGCTACCGGGGGCATACTGGTCGGCGGGCCAGAATCGGGAACTGTCGGGCGTGAGGGCTTCATCCGCGAGCACAAGACGATCGCCGATGAGACCGAACTCGAATTTGGTGTCGGCGATGATGATGCCGCGCGTCAGCGCATAGGCGGCGGCTTCGCGATAGAGGTTGAGGGAAATCGTCCGTATTTGCTCCGCAAGGGCGAGGCCGATCAGTTCCGCCGTGCGCTCAAAGGAAATGTTTTCATCATGGCCGGTTTCCGCCTTGGTTGAGGGGGTGAAGATCGGTTCGTCCAGCCGGTCAGCCTGGCGATACCCCTTGCGCAGCGGGAGCCCGCAGACGGTTCCGCGCTCTTGGTATTCCTTCCAACCGGAACCGACGAGGTACCCCCGCACCACACATTCGATCGGAAGAATTTTCGCACGTCGCGTCAGCATCGCGCGCCCCTTCAGAATATCGACATGAGGGGCCAAGACGGCCGGCCAATCTGAGGATTCAACACTGATCATATGGTTCGGGAGGAT
Organism: uncultured bacterium; assembly: GCA_938005705.1. Lineage (GTDB taxonomy): Bacteria > Verrucomicrobiota > Kiritimatiellia > PWTM01 > PWTM01 > CALLML01. The sequence goes on along the minus strand of CALLML010000019.1, from coordinate 36,428 downwards.
GGTTTCCAGGCGCTTGAACCACCAGGCGGAGAGGAGGTTGAGCACCTTTCCTTTGTCGGGAATGCCGGTGGGGAGGATGCAATCAAAGGCACTGATGCGGTCAGTCGCGACGAGCAATAAGGTGTCGCCGAGATCAAACACCTCCCGCACTTTGCCGCTCTTGAGTTTGCGGATGCCGGGCAGTTCCAATGTCATTAGGGGCTTCATCGGATGCTTTTCTCCGTGTCGTAGGGTTGCTGTTTCAGCCACTCGATCAACAGCCGGGCGCCGGCCAGGGTGGCACCCGGAAACCGGTGTGATTTTTCCTTCTCCAGCCAGGCGCGCGCCGCGATGTCAAGATGTGCCCAAGGAAGCCCATCGGGAATGAAGGCGCGCAGAAATGCGGCGCCGGCAATAGTCCCTGCGCTTCCATCGCCGGCGTTTTTGAGATCGGCGAACGGGGTTTTCAGCATCTCACCATATTCGGGCCACAACGGCAGCGGCCATACGCGGTCGCCGGAACGCCGCCCTGCTTCGACCAGGGCTGAAGTTAAGGCCTCATCGGTGGTGCATAAGGCTGAGGCGAATTCCCCCAGAGCGATGCGGGCGGCGCCGGTTAAGGTAGCGACGTCCACGATAACCGACGGATTGAAAACGGCGGCGAAGGAGAGAGCGTCCGCCAGCACCATGCGCCCTTCGGCATCGGTATTGACGATCTCGATGGTCTTGCCGGATCGGGCCCGCACGATGTCGCCCGGACGCGTCGCCCCGCCGTCGGGCATGTTCTCCGCGGCGGCAAGCAGGCCGATCACTGGCGAAGATAGCTTCAGTCGCGCCGCTGCTAGCAGGGCCGCAAGCACAGCCATGCCGCCACATTTGTCATAACGCATCCACTCCATGTTTGCGGAAGGCTTAAGCGAAATGCCGCCGGTGTCGAATGTCAGCGTTTTACCCACCAGCACGATGGGTTTCCCCTTTCGTTCGGCGCGCCCGTGCCGCAGTACGATCAACCGCGGTTCCCTTCGGCTACCTGCTGCGACGGCAAGCCAGGCCTGGCAGCGCTCGCGTTTCAGCGCGGCGGCATCATACACGCGACAGGAGAGACCTGCCGCGCGTGCCAGGCGCCGGCATTCTTTCGCTACGTATTCGGGCGTGGCCACATTGCCGGGTAGGTTCGCCAGGTCGGCGACGACATTAAGCGTGTCGCCCTCAAGGGCGCCGGACTCAGCCTCGGCAACGATCTCGGCTTTATCTCCGGCCTGGCCGTACAGCACGATCTCCGGCGTCCGTGCGGTGTCTCTTCGGGAATGAAAGCGTTGAAAACGGTACGGACCTTCCACAGCGCCGCGCGCCACATGGCGGGCCAGTAGGGCCGGATTCAAGGGGGCCATCGCGGGCGCCGTCATTTTAAGCGGCCATGCAATAGACGACGGATCGTGAACCGAAAGCGCCTTCGCCGCCGTTGCGGCGGCGCGTTCAATCCGCCAGTATTCGAGCTGACGCACATCCCCGACGCCGGCGAGCGCGATTCGCGTGAGGGTACCCTCGCCCGCATACGAAAGGACGACGATTTCACCTTCCTCGCCCTTGAATGCGCGAGCGTGGGAGAGCCAGGCGGATATTACATGGCGCGCGGCTTCGGGTGATTCCGACAGGAGGAGTGGCCGGTCCCCTTCCTTGGCGATGAAGGCCACGATGGCATCCGAACGGACGCGCGAGAAATCGGCGACGATGCGGATGCGAGGCTGACGAAACGACACGGGCTGCGAATGAGCGTTCATGGGGCTACCTTTGTCGAATGGTTCGGACGGTGCAGCGCAGCCGTCTCTCCCGCGTCATACCCCGCATAGGCAATGAGATATTCAAGATTTTTGACCGCCGCCATGGTGGTGTCATACGTCACGCGGACGAGGCGGTTGGATAAGTCAATTTCAATCTGCTGGATTATGCCGAGCCCGTGGTATACGTCCAGAATCTGCCGGATGCGTTTGGCATCGGCTTCCTCCACCATCTGCGGCACGGAGATGGTGACCGTGCGACTATCCTGTCGGAAACAGCCGGCCAGCGCGATAGCCGTCGCAATGCCGGCAAAACATTTGGATCGGATTCCCATATAAACTAGATAGTGTAAACGGAGAACCCTGTCAACCGCAGACCGCTTTGAGGTACGAGCGGCGAGGTGGGGTGGCCGTGCTCGGGCGCGGCCAGTCGCTCTATCGTCAGCGCCCACAATTCCGACAGCGCCAAGCTATGCTCACGGTCATGGAACTGTCAGCCCCTGGGACGCACGGGCCGGAATCGGACGCGGCGAGGACGATCGGCGTCTTCGCCGAGTCGTTTTCGCCGCGCTTCGTGATATTCCTGGTAGGTGCCTTCAAACCAGATGACTCGGCTCTCGCCTTCGAAGGCGAGGATGTGAGTGGCGATGCGGTCAAGGAACCATCGGTCGTGGCTCACCACGACAGCGCAACCGCCGAAGTTGAGGATTGCCTCTTCCAAGGATCGCAGCGTGTTTACATCCAGGTCGTTCGTGGGCTCGTCTAGTAGCAGAAGATTTCCGCCGCGGCGTAGCAGCTTCGCCAGGTGAACCCGATTGCGTTCGCCGCCGGAAAGTTGCCCCACTTTTTTTTGCTGATCCGGACCGCGCAAATTGAAGCGGCTGCAATACGCGCGTCCATTCATCCGTTTGCCGCCTAAATCAATCATCTCCTCGCCGCCCGTGATCTCCTCATACACGGTGTTCTCCGGGTTCAGCGAGTCGCGAAACTGATCCACGCTGGAGATCACCACAGTCGGTCCGATGCGCAAGGTTCCTGCCGTCGGCTTTTCCTGTCCGAGAATAAGCCGCAGCAGGGTGGTCTTGCCCGTGCCATTGCCGCCGATTACGCCGACAATGCCGCCGCGGGGCAGGTCGAAATCGAGGTTTTCAAACAGCAGCCGATCGCCGTACGCCATCGTCAACTTCTCCGCCCGTACGACAAGGTCGCCGAGTCGCGGCCCCGGTGGAATTTGAATCTGAACCTGATCCTCGCGCGTATCCACCGACTGGGCGGCCAGTTCTTCATAACGTTTTACCCGGGCGAGGTTGCGGGAATGGCGTGCGGACGCGTTCATGCGCACCCACGCCAGTTCCTGCTGGAGCAGCTTCCGACGGGACTCCGCCTGTTTGGCTTCGCGTTCCGTCATCGCCTGCTTCTGGTCCAACCAGCTTTCGTAATTGCCCTTGAAAGGATAAGCGTGGCCGCCATCCAACTCGAGAATCCACTCGGTGACATTGTTCAAAAAATAGCGATCATGTGTAACCACCACGAGCGTGCCGGAAAATTTCTTCAAATAAGCCTCCAGCCATTCCACCGATTCGGCGTCGAGGTGGTTGGTGGGCTCATCAAGCAGGAGCGCGTCGGGGTTTGAGATCAGCAATCGGCAGAGCGCCACCCGGCGTTTCTCGCCGCCAGAGAGCGGCGCCACGGGCGCGTCGGGCGGGGGCAGACGGAGGGCTTCCATCGCGACCTCGACATGATGATCGAGCTCCCAAAGGTCATTGGCATCAATCATGTCCTGCAATCGTCCGAGTTCGCGATGGAGAGATTCGGCTTCGTCCGGCGGCGGATTCTCGCCGAGCCGATTGCAAGCCTCATCGTAACGCGCCAGGATTGCGCGCGATTCGGCGACGCCCTCTTCCACGATCTCGGCGACCGTTTTGTTGGGATCGAGGCGGGGTTCCTGCTCTAAATAGCCCCGTCGGATATGACGGCCGATATAGACCGATCCGATGAAATCCCGATCCACGCCGGCCAGAACACGCAGGAGGGTGGATTTGCCTGCACCATTGGGGCCGATCACGCCGATTTTCGCGCCAAAAAAGAAGGCGAGCGTGATGTCGTCGAGCACCGTCGCGCGGTCATGGCGCTTGGTCAGATGCTCCAGTTGAAAAATATATTCACCGGCCATGCCCCGTTCTCCCGATTTCGCGTTCTGCCGATTTAAATTGTTTAGGCTAACATGTCCGCCGTGAGGGCGACAGATGTTTTCGTCGTTCTCCAAGATTTTCAACCGTGGAAAGAAAAGGGCACCAACATGCGCAGATGGACAGCGACGTCGCGGTGTTGGAGCGGCTGAAGGCCGGTGACCGTCCGGTGGGGCGGTGATTCCCTTCGTTTTTCGGATCGCTTTGTAGGCGGGGTTATTCAGCGCCCTCCGCACGCGCGGGGGCATCCAACAACCCGGCAGAAACGAGCTATCTTCCAAGCCTTGGAAGAAAATACCCTCGGTTTTTCCAAGGCTTGGAAATGGGGCAGTTTACGCCCCTGATCGGCCATAATTCTCTGCCCCTTCAGCGCCGTTTCCCTTTATCGCTGTGTTTCCGTATGGTGGCATCTGCTGTCACCCAAACCGTGATAACGCACCCTTCGGCTTACCCTGTTTTTCCCCTCACCAGCCTCATTTCGCCGGTCCTGACGAAATCCTTAGGACCATGCGCTGAATGATCGCTTCTGACTTGATCGCAAAGGACAGGGGCCACAAGCTATCTCGGTCATGATGCTTAGAATCGTCGTGCTGACCGGTGTGGGATAGAACCGACCCGGCGGCACGCAGGTCATGAATGCTCTGCTGGAACAGTTTCTCGACCATTTGAGCGCTGAGCGCGGGTTGAGTCCGCACACACTGAGCGCCTATAGCTCGGATCTGCGGCTATTTTTGGACTGTCTGGCCCATAGGGGAGTGGCCTCGATCAACGCCATGCGGAGAAAACATATTGTGGATTTTCTCCTCGAAGAACGCGAGACCGGAAAAAGAACATCCACGGTCGGCCGCCGCCTGGCGGCCATCAAGACTTTTCTGCGCTACCTCCAGCGGGAGGGGCTGCTGGCCGCAAATCCGGCCGACGCGATGGATTCTCCGCGGTGGGGCCGCATCCTGCCCGATGCCCTCACGGTGCGGGAGACGGAGCGGCTCCTGGCCCAGCCCGACTTGCGCCGCCGCCTCGGACTCCGCGATCGCGCACTGTTGGAGACGATGTATGCGGCGGGGTTGCGCGTCTCCGAGGCGGCGGGCTTGACGCTCGATGATATCCGATTCGAGGACGGCTTCCTACGCTGCACGGGCAAGGGGCGCAAGGAACGGCTCGTTCCGCTGGGCGAATCCGCCCGAACCTTTCTGCGCCGCTATATCGAGGAAGAACGCCCGCGTCTCGCGCGCGGCGGCGAAACGCGAACGTTGTTTCTCAGCGCTCGCCGGCGAGCACTCAATCGGCGTACAATTTGGCGCCTGGTGCGCTTCTACGCACGGCGCGCTGGCATCGAGAAACGGGTGCACCCGCACACGTTGCGGCACACGTTCGCTACACACTTGCTCGCCAACGACGCGCCATTGCGGGTCATCCAGGAAATGCTGGGCCACGCCGATATCGGCACAACACAGATTTACACGCATGTGGACTCCTCGCACCTGCGAGCGGTTCACCAACGCTATCATCCGAGGGCCTGATTTATGGCGAATCCGTTCAAACCGTTGGAGCGACATCTCGGCTACTGTTTTCGCAAACGCCGTCGGCTCGAACTTGCGCTGACACATCCCTCCTTCCGCCATGAATCGTCCGATGTGCACGACGATAATCAGCGCCTCGAATTTCTGGGCGACGCCGTTCTGAATCTGGTCGTGGCCGAATGGCTCTATGAACATCGTCCCCACGAGGCAGAAGGCCGTCTGACGCAATTCCGCAGCCGGGTCACGAGCACGGAGGCGCTGGGCGAGATCGCATTCGACATTGGACTGGGCGGCTATCTCCGCCTGGGGCGAGGCGAAATCCTCTCCGGTGGCGCCCGACGCACCGGTACGCTCGCCGATACGCTGGAAGCGGTGATCGGCGCGGCGTATCTGGATGGCGGAATCAAGGCGGCGCGCAAAATTTTTCTGAAACTGATCGCGCCTCGAATCGAATCGCTTCAATTGAGTCACGCCTCCGACAACCCCAAAGGCATCCTGCAGGAAATCTGCCAAAGCCGGTGGGGACGTCGTCCCCAATACCGCATAGTCTCCGAAACAGGCCGGCCGCACGCGCGCGTCTTTTCTTGCGAGGTGGTGTTAGGCGAACGCGTGCTGGGTATCGGGGAAGGGCCCAACCGCAAAACGGCGGAAATGCGGGCGGCGGAGGAGGCTGTTCGGCGTCTGGAGCAGGAAAACTGACGCGCACGGCTGCTCCTATGGGCTTCGTATCCCCCAATCGCGATTAGGCCGGAGAATTTCGTGCCACGATCCCCAGCTGTAGGCGAGATGCATCAACGGGATGACCAACGCGACGGCAATATCCGAACAGCGGCGCGTGACCCCAGTCATTTCCATGGCCGCCCAAGCGACAAAGAGTCCGTAGGTCGCCAGGCCTGGAACGAGCACCTTCGTCGCGACCGCCGACCACGGTACGGCGGCCAGCAGAAAAAGGAACGTCAAGCCGCCTACCGCGGGCGCCAGGGGCGGCCATTCGAGCCCCGCGCCCGCACGCAAAAGACGAATACGCGTTGCCCCATAGCCGGCAACCTGCCGCCAGAACGCGGCCGGCGTCCCGCGCGGGCGATGGAAGACGCCGGCAGACGGATGAATTCGCAGGCGGCTCGCGTCGCGGCCCACCGCGCGCCAAGCTGCAATCATCTCCTCACCGGGCCAGAAGGCCGGATCGAATCCTCCGATCGCTTCCAGCGCGCTTCGACGCCAGGCCATGTTGCAGCCGATGATGCGCGACCAGATCGCCGGGCGAGGGCGCTCATTCGAACCGCGATATCGCTCCGCCACATAGCCGGCCGCCCGCGAGGCTAGTGCTAATCCCGCCCAACGGGCGAACGGCGGCGCATCCTCCGGCACGCGCCCCGGTCCGCTGACGACTCGCACTTCCGGGTCTTCGAACGGTTCCAGCAGGCGCTCGGCCCACGTCGGCGGCGCAACGGCGTCATCATCCATGAATGCGATGATGGGCGCACGCGCCGTGCGCCAGCCATCGTTCTTCTTGCGGCTGGAATCGCCCGTGGGATAGGCGCGCGGCAAATGGCGGATCATCGGTGAGCGTACCATCGCCTCCCGCAGAAACCGCGCGACCGCTTCATCCTCGCATATCCCCACCACCAAGACTTCGATTCTATCGCGTAATGTTTGTCGTTCCAGGGACTCCACGGCATGAATCAGCTCGGCGCGTCCGAGCGTGGGGATGACGACCGAGAGCACGGGGGATCGGGTTCCGATGTCGGAGTTCATTTCGACACCCTCTCCACCGAAGGCCTTCGCGATAACGCCACCACCGCCCCCACGCACGCGAGGATCCCGAGGGCCACGCCCCCCAGCGACCACGCCGGCGGCCGGTAGGTCAATCGAACGTCATGTTCGCCTGGCGGGACGAATACGCCCATGAACATATAGTCCACGCGCGCGACAGCTACCGCTTTGCCGTTCAAGGTGGCGCGCCAATGGCGGTCATAATAATCCGCCACGCGCAACAGCACTGGAACATGAGTCCTGACACGCAACACGGTCTGTCCCAATCGGAGGGTTCGCACCTCGATCGTCCCCTCCGCGGCTCCTGCCGTCCGTGACGGCGGTGCGAAATGTTCAGCCGCCACCAACGCTTCCTCCGCGGCGGTCCTTGCGCCTTCCGCGATCCATGCCAGCGCGGCATCATCATCCGCCGGGCGCCAGCGGGACACGAGCCGGAATCGCGCTGCCGGCACACGCGCGCGCAGCAGAAGCTGGGCGTCGGCATCGGAGGGATCGGCGGATTCCACCGTGAATCCGCCGTCCGAGGCCCCGACAAAACGGAATGATCCGATCTGATCGAAGGTTTCGCCCCAGGCGGGATCTGTCTGCAGCCGCCGCCACAGGGCACCGGGGGTCATCACCAGCGTTGCGCCCGCGAGACGCCAGTAGGCAAGAGGCTGGCTGGATACCCGTTCCAAAAATCGCCGCGCGTCAGTCGGCATCCGCGGCATCTGCGTAAAATTCAGCGTGCGCAGCCCTTCATAAGGGAAGAGAAATGTTAACCACTGGCCATACGGCCCCTCCTGCGTCAACAACGCCACGCGATCAGAGCCGATATGTCGCTGAATCAGACGGGTCGCGTCATTCGAAGCGATCGCACTAAGGGGCAGACGATAAACATAGTGGCGTGACAGATGAACGGCATCCAAGACAAGGATCAGCAGACACACCGCTACACCGAGAGGTGGAAACATGCTTCGGAAGTGTTCTCGGACGAACACGAGCGGCACGGCGAACAGCAAGAACCCCACGGCCGCCCAAACGGCCCCGCGCCCTAGCGCGGTCCATGCCAAGGCGGAAATATTTCGCGTCCATGGCCCCCATTCCGCGCCCCAGCGGGATTCCATCTGAGGGAGCGCCGCGCGTAAAGACACCATCAGCAGAAGGACCCCGGCCGCCAGGGCGCAGGTGAGGATCAGGGGGGATCGGAACTGCGCACGCGCATCCGGCCGCCAAGCTATCTGGTAGGCGTCCAGACCACAAGCGGCCAGAATACCGATGGCGATTTGAAACGGCTGTAACCATTTCACCGGGGCGCGCACCGACGAGAAGGCGGGCAGGTGCATCACGATCCGGTAGAGGGGCGTGAATTTTCCGAGCGCCAGCAGGAACGTGGCCAGCGCGATTACCGCCCAGAACCGCGTGTCGACGTTCCAATCTCGTCCGCCGTCCCGAACGTCGTCGCGCGCGACGCCTGCCGTTCGGCTGGTTTTCGACGCCACGGCCACGGCCCAAGCCGCGAGCAGCAACGGGATCACCCCTATGTATTGATTCTCGAGCTTGAAATTGAGGAACCCTTCCTGCCGCGTTTCCCATTCGGCGCTGCGCCCCATGCGGCCCCAGTAAGGGCCCGCCGGTTCGCCCGTGCGCCAGCCCATGAAACCGGGCGCGACAAAATCAATCGTCTCCTCCGGCGGCCAGCTCCACTGCGTCACGAATTGCCATTTGGCCTCTTGACCGCCTTCCTCGACCGCCACACCCTGAACCGATGCTTCATAACCCGTCCACAACGGATGCAGCGCGATCAATCCGGCCGACGCCAGCATCGGCGCAAATCTTCGCAACCATGCTGCGCGCGATAACCCATGGAGCCGATAAATCCGCCAGGGGGCATACGCGCCGAGAGACGCCGCGAAAAAGAGTGCGACATCCGCCTGTTCGAGGAACATGGCGCCCCAGGCCCCGCCGGCAAGCAACGACCAGGCCCCTGCACGGATTCGTTCCTCGCTCGCGGCAATTTCCGTCAGCCACAGACCGAGCGCGGCGAACAGCAGAATGCCGAATTTGCCGATATGACCGGCATAGGTCAACGTGAAGTTACTGCCCACCCAGAACGCCGCCAGCGCGCCCGCCCAGGAGGTTCCCCAGCCCAATCCGCGCCGCCGCAAAAAAGCCATCAGAAATAGGGAGGCCAGCGCCAGGTCCAGCGCATGAATCCAGTTATGAAAGATGCGAAGGGGGAGCGCCCAGAGCAGCAGATTGGTCCAACCTGGCATGACCGATTCGCGCACACCGATGAAGATCCGGTCGTTCCATCCCCGCAGAAATACCGCCGGCAACATGGCCTTCCGCTGCGCCATTGCGCCAATATTGTCGTCGGTGCAGAAGAGCACGGCGTCGGGGTGCAACAGCACGTGGAATACGACCAGCGCCAGCAAAAGGACTATAAACGCGCTACCCGCGCGCAGGAGCCGTTCGCGGGAACGATTGACAATCTCACCCAGATATCCGCTAATCGCTTTCATAACGAGGGTAGGCGATTCATGACGCCGGAGATCAGCATAATCATCCCGGTCTTCAACGAGGAGGCGAATATTTCGCCCTTGTGCGAACGGATTCGTCAATCAATGGATACCCTCGCCCTCCCCATCGAGGTGATTTTCGTGGACGACGGCAGCACCGACGGCACATCGGAGCGCCTGCGACAACTGCGCCGCGAATGGCCGGCCCTGCGAGTGCTCCGCCTGTCGCGGAGATTCGGCCATGCCGCGGCGATTGCCGCCGGTCTTGATATCGCCGGCGGCCGAGCGGTCGTTTTGATGGACGGCGATCTGCAGGATGCCCCGGAGGCCATTCCTGATTTTGTCCGACATTGGCGCAACGGCGCCGATGTGGTCTACGCCGTCCGCGCCTCCCGCGCAGAAGCCCCGCTCTTTCGCTGGTTCGCCCGCCGTTTCTATCGCCTAATGTCCGCGCTCGCCGGCATCCCGATCCCGCGCGACGCCGGCACATTCAGCCTAATGGACCATCGCGTGGTCGAGGCGCTGCGCCGGATGCCGGAACAGCATCGCTATTTTCCCGGCCTGCGCGCCTTCGCGGGTTTTCGCGCCGTCGGCGTGCCGGTGGACCGCGCGGAGCGCGCAAGCGGCCGCTCGCGCGTCGGGCGTCGCGGTTGGATTCGACTCGCCTGCGACGGCATTTTCTCTTTCTCCAGTGCCCCGCTGCGCCTGGTTACGCTGCTGGGATTCGTTGCCGCAGTGCTAGCGCTGAGCGTGCTGGCGACCGTCCTTTACAAAAAATGGGTCACCGGCGAGGCGATCACCGGCTGGGCCTCGACAATGACGGCAATTCTTTTCATGGGCGCCGTGCAGTTGATCACGCTCGGCATCGTCGGCGAATACATCGGACGCATCTACGACGAAGTCAAGCGCCGCCCGCTCTATATCGTTGCCGAACACATCGGCTTTGAGAGCGAAGACGTACCGTCCCCCTCTTGCCCCCGTGAATGAATTTCTCACCAGGGACGATCCCCACCGACCTTTCGGCGGTGTTTTGAGGCTCTTGCGACGCCGCGCGGCCGGACGAGGACACGAACCGACGTCTCCAGTCACCGACCTTTCGCCGCGCGCAGCGCGGCGCTGGCTCCTCGTCGCCACCCTTCTCGGCGCCGCGCTGCGGATTTTTCGACTCGACGCCCTGCCACTGTGGAACGACGAGTGCATCCAGCTCAACGGCATTCAGACGCCGTTTGCCGAGCTGCGGGTACGGCATCTGTTCACCATTGATCATATGCCGCCGTTCAGTTACTGGATTCAACGGCTGTTCTGGCTGGCGCGGCCCACCATCTTCTCCATTCGTCTGCCCGGGGCCTTGGCGGGGGTTGCCATGATCCCCCTCGCGTATGTCACCCTGCGCCGTGTCGTCTCGCGGACGGTCTCCGTGGCCGCCGCCATGTTCACGGCATTGTTATTCTTTCTCGTCTATTACTCCCAGGAATGTCGCGCCTATATCTTCTTCGGCCTCGGCATCTGGCTTTTCCTCGGCGTGTGGCTGCGGATGCTCCAGGTGCCGACGCCGCCGGGCATCCGGCCTGCCCTCGCGCTGTTCGGTGCCGCCCTTCTCTGTGCCGCCTTTCATTTTTCGACGGCTATGATGCTGGTCTGCGTCGGACTGACGACGGCGATTCAGATTGCCGCCGATGCGGTCGGGCCGGGCGCCCGAACGCAGGCGAAGATTGGGCGTCATTGCGTCGTCTCCTTTTTGCGCAAGATCGTCTCTATGGGCCTTGTACTGTTGGCGGCGTTGATCGTGACGTTCTTTATGATGCGTTATTTCATGGGGCCGAAGACGTCCACCATGATCACTCGAGCCCGTGGGGAGGCAACATATCCGGAGATCGGAATGATCGCCCGCACACTCATGCGCCTGACGTTCGGCAATGGGTGGAGGCTGATTCCATTTGTCACGCTCGGGCTGGCAGGGTTGACGACGCCGCACCCTGAAACGCGGCGTGCGGCCCGGCTGGCCGCGCTGTTGTTCGTCGTTTCCGTCATCGGCGCGGCTTGGTTGTTTCCGCGCCTCGGTTTCTGGAGCTTTCGCGAGAGCGCGCCGCGCTATTTCTTCTGGTGGAGCTGGTGCGTGGTGATTGTCCTGGCGGCGGGCGTCGAACGGCTCGCGGCTTTTTCCCGCCGCCCCAATGCCCCGCACCTCGCCCTCGCCACCGCTGCCGCGACAACGATCGCTTCGCTGGCTGTGCCATTTTATCACTACTACACCAGCGACTCGAAATGGTTCAACGTCCGCGCCTTCAAAACCTGGGTCGAGTCTCTCGGCGCACCACGGACAGTGGTTTTATACAACCCCTACGACATGCACCAATTGCAATACGAGTGGCCAACGAACGCCGTGCCGGCCGCCCCGCCGGCCTATGAACCCGAAACCTACGAGTCGTTCAATGTCCGCGGATGGATGCTCGAAGCGGCAGAACGGTTCCCCGACATTCTCATCAAATCGAGCTGGTTTCGCCCATTCGAGCCGGAATTGGAGCAGCGCCTGAAGGAGGTATTCGGCCGCGTGGTCCGGATCGAAAACAACCGCCATTCCCAGGCGCTTGCGGCGCTGGGCCTGCGTCCCTTGGAACTGGTGCCGTCGCAGATCTATTTCAATGATGACGCAGCCTGGCCCGCGAAGGCGATAAAGGAATCGGGACTCCTTTTCCGCAGTGATCTGCCGATGACCGGTGTGCGGCGCCCTGACGGCGGTTGGGAATTTTGGCGATTGCTATATCGCCCCTCCGTCGTGCGGGTGTTCCCACACCTCCAGGACAACTCAAACCAAGCCCATGCCCTTCCGCGACCTCATCTGGTCGTCGCGCGCTTGTCGGAGGTCGGTGGGTTGCGACTGAGAGACACCGCAGGCGATACGAACGTAGAAGTGATCGTCCAGCCGGCGACCACGCGCCTCTACGATCCGGAAAGCGGAGCGCCACATGACATTTTTTTGGACGTCCGGACGCTCTGGCAAGTGAACGGACGTATCGCCATGGACATCGAACGGCAAGTCATTCCGCTGCCGGCAGGTGACAGCCGCTCGCCGTATGAGATCGAACTCATGCCGGGGCGAACTCCGCTGCTGATCTCGCTCCCTTGATCCCGCGTTCATCTGGGCCTTGATCCTAAATCACGGAGGCCGATATCCGCCAAAACAGCAGCACTCCTTTGGGTATCCTCATGACGCCGTGGTGCGCCAGCCTCTGTCCTGGATTCGTTGCCTCTGCCCCACGCGGAGGGAGGGGACCACTCCACCTCTCTGCACGAAATACAGGCCGGATTGTTTGGTCCGATCCCGTTAGACCAAAAATCCGGCGGCTATCATGATAGCGCCCGGTCATTTTGCCGGCTCGCTTTTCGGCGTTGGGGGACCCGCCATGTTCACGATCGTCCGCTTGTTTATCACTAGTTTTCCGCCTGAAAATCGGGGATCTCAGTGATCCGGTTACGCTGTAGGAGCAATTCGCGGACGGCGTGGAAGCCGTCCCTCCAATACCCTCGCAGGCCATGGGAAGGTCAGGTCCACCCCGACCATACGGCCCGTTCCCGCATCCTCACCCCTCGTCCCACTCCTCAAAACAATTCACAGTGCAATCGGCAAGACACTATTCGCCCGGCAGCGCCCTCGTCCATGCTTCGATAACCGATTCCTCGGGCAGGTTTCGCTCTAATTGGCGCCGCATAATTTCCACGCCGCGTAGGTCTTCCAGCGCTTGCGCCACCGAGCATCGGGAGGCTAGACCTCGCAGAATGTCTTCGTGTTGAGGAAAGGTGAGGTTTTTTATGGAACCGAGCGTACAGACCCAGACATCTCGCTGCCAGAGCTCTATCGTTTTCAGAATTCGCCGGCGAACCTCCAGCGCACGCGCGTTCACGCGCGCAGCCAGAATATCCTTATCCACGTCCGCGGCCCCTTCTACGTTTGTACCTCCAACACCGGCTAAAATCTCCCGCTCCGCCACCTCGCGCGCTTCGTCGAGCAGGGTTCGCAGCTCGTTCACGCGTCCCAGACGCTCCAGCAGACCCCGCGACGAAGCCAGGGCAATAAGGATTTCCAGTGTCCGCTCACGCCACACATCCTGCTCCGAGCCCCCCCCCGCCACTCGCAATCGCTGGCAACGTGACCGCACCGTCGCAGGCAGCCGCTCGGGATCGGCCGTCACCAGCAGTATCACCACACGAGGCGAAGGTTCCTCCAGGGTTTTCAGCAAAGCATTGGCGGCAGGAGGATTCAGACATTCGGCGTCGAGCAATACGGCCGCCCGCCAGCCCCCCGCGATGAAGGGAGTTTGCTGAATTAGGGGAAGAATGTCGTCACGAACGCGCTCAATCAGAATCTGGCGCGCCTTGCTTTCAGGCTCCACCCAGACTACATCGGGATGGGTGTGTTCGCGAACCCGACGGCAGCCCCCGCACGTCCCGCAGGGGCGCGGTCCGTCCCTCTCGCACAGGAGATGTTGCAGCAGTGTCTCACAGAAATCCCGCGTCCGATTCCGATCGGAGCATTCGACAACATAGGCGTGAGCCACCCGGCCCTCGCACAGCGCGCGGCGGAAACCTTCCAGGGCTTCCGTCCCCGGTTCAAGGGAGGACATCGCTCAGATTCTCCCAAATGCGCGCGGCAACGACATCCGCTTCCGCTCCCGCGTCAATCACCCGGAACCGTTCCGGTTCGGCGCGGGCCAGCTCCAGGTATCCAACTCTCACCCGCTCGTGAAATGCCCATTCTTCGCGTTCCATCCGGTCTGGCGGCGAGCCGCCGCCTGAATGCCGCGCGACAAGCCGCGCAAAACCAGTCGCCACATCTAGATCGAGCAAAAATGTCCGATCCGGTATGGTGTCGCCGATGGTAAAATGATGGATTGCGTTGATTTGCCCGACTGGCAACCCGCGCCCAAATCCCTGGTAGGCGGTCGTTGAGTCTGCGTAACGGTCGCAAATCACCCAGATCCCTCGTGCGAGGGCCGGCCGAATGATCCTCCGGACGAGTTGCGCCCGGCTGGCCGCGAAAAGCAAGGTTTCCGCTTCGGGCTCGATGGATTCGCCGGCACGATCATACTGGAGGATTGCGCGAATGGCCTCACCGGTGGGCGTGCCGCCCGGTTCCCGGCTATATAATGTTCGGATCCCACGCTGTTCCAGCTTTTCAATCAGTCGTTGCGCCTGCGTGGTCTTCCCGCTGCCTTCTGGCCCTTCGAATGTGAGGAATAAACCTTTCATAGCCGACGCAGTTTCGGCCCCTGTGGCGTGTCCTGAATTGTCCAGCCGAGCTTCTTCAGCTCGTCGCGTAAGCGGTCCGCCTCGGCCCACTGCTTCGCTTGCCGAGCCTCGGCCCGGAGGCGGGCCAATTCCTGTATATCCGGCGGAATGCCTTCTTCCGCCGAGGCCAGAATACCTAGCACACGATCCCAACGCGCGAATAGGTCGCGGATGGCCGCTGCCTCGGCGGGCTTCAATATGCCGGCATCGGCAGCACGATGACCATCGCGTACAGCGTCGAAAACGACCGCCAGTGCGGCAGGGATATTGAGGTCGTCGGCGAGCGCCTCGTCATATTTCGCGCTCAACGCAGAAGCCCACTCGGGCAACGCCCCAGAGGCGGCCTCTCCCGCGCATTCCTTCATGCGCGTGACAAACTCGTCCAGCCTCCGCAACGCTGCGCGCGCGCCGTCCAACGACGCCCAAGTAAAATTGAGAGTCTGGCGATAATGGGCGCCGATCAGCACATAGCGCGCCTCACGGCCGGAATAGCCGCCAGAGAGAATGTCGCGCAGCGTATGGAAATTGCCGAGCGATTTCGACATCTTGCGCCCATCCACCATCAGGTGGGCGCAATGAAGCCAATAGCGAACGAAGGGCCGGCCGGTTGCCGCCTCACTCTGGGCGATCTCGTCCTCGTGATGTGGGAAAATGTTGTCGATACCGCCAGTGTGGATGTCGAACGACTCGCCGAGGTATTTCATACTCATCGCCGAGCATTCGATATGCCAGCCGGGGCGACCCCGGCCCCAGGGGGCATCCCAGACGACGTCGCCATCTTCCGGACTCCACGCCTTCCAAAGCGCAAAATCGCCGACGTTTTCTTTTTCATATTCGTCCTGCGACACACGCGCGCCCGGCTTCAATCCTTCCCGATCGAGCTGCGCCAGCCGTCCATAGGCAGGAAATCGGTCAATGCTGAAATAAACCGAGCCGTCCTCGGAGCGGTAGGCGAACCCCTTCTCCATCAGCCGTTGGATCAGAGCGATCATCTCCGGAATATGATCGGTAGCGGCCGGATAATACTCGGCGCGCTCAATGCCCAGGGCCGCCAGGTCTTCGAAAAAGGCCTCGACATAACGGCGGGTATATTCCTTCAACGACAGCCCCGCGGCGGCCGATTTGCGGATGGTCTTATCATCTACGTCCGTCAGATTCATCACCTGCGTTACCTGGAATCCAGCGTAACGAAGCGTTCGACGGAGCAAGTCTTCGAAGACGTAGGCCCGGAAATTGCCGATATGAGCAAAGTCATGGACGGTAGGCCCGCAGGTATAGAATCGAACCCAGCCAGGCGCTATCGGCTCGAAGGGTTCGATCGAATGTGTCAGCGTATTAAAAAAACGCAATTGCATGGCGAAGGTTCAATGTAATGGAATGACCGCCCCTCGCCAAGCGCGACTTGCGTCGAAGCAATTGCGCTGTGGATTGTTTTAAGGGTGAGACGAGAGATCGGACTGCGGAAAGGGGCCGTGAATTGCTGAATGGTTGAAACATTCGTGTTTCTTGGGGGAGCGGCGAGAAAAGCCGGCGAATGGCGTGGGGGCGTTGGGGTAAACGATTTTCGCTTCCCTTCGCCAACGCCTGTATTAGCCGCTCATTCCCCAACAGACAATCGGCTCACTTGCGCCTTGCCCGCCTCCACGACGCTCTATAGACTGAGCGAGAAATGAGCGATATTTTCATTCGCAGAGACATGCATGTCTCGCGCCACCGCTGGGCCACCAGCGTGGCATGGGCCGTGGGGGTAATCCTCCTCGTCCTCATAGCGGTCGCTACCCGCCATATGAGCCGGCGGCCATCAACTGCCGCTACAGACATGCCCCTCGCCAAGCGCGAGGCAGAGCTCGCCCCTGCCCCGTCGCCGCCCCCCCCTTCGCTCGCCGATCCCGCCGCCCCGATGCTCGACAGGGCGCGTGCGCTGAGGACGGCGGGCAAACTCGCCGAAACGCGAACTGTTTTGTACGAGGCTTTGAACGCTGCCGCCGATGAAACAATTCGTCGGAAGATCGAAGATCTTCTCGGCGAAATCAATATCGAGATGATTTTCTCGCCACACCCGATGGACGAAAAGGTTGATTATATTATCCAGCGTGGCGACACCGTGGAGAAGATCGCCCGGCGGCATGGAACGACGACCGAACTGGTGGTGCGCAGCAATCAAATCGCCAATCCCCGCCTGATCCGCATCGGCGACCGGCTGCGTGTGCTCAATGGGACGTTCACGATCCATGTCAGCAAGTCGCGTAACGAACTCGAACTAAGGCTGAACGGCCGCTTCTTCAAGCGCTATCGCATCGGAACCGGAAAATACGATCGGACTCCCGTGGGCCGAACGCGGGTGACGGTGCGTGAAGCAAAACCCACATGGTGGCGCGCCGATGGCCCCCCTCTACCTTTCGGCCATCCGGAAAACGTGCTTGGAACCCACTGGCTGGGACTCGACATCAAAGGCTACGGTATTCATGGCACCTGGGAACCGGAGACCATCGGCCGCCATGAGAGCGCCGGATGCATTCGCCTCCTCAATAGCGACATCGAGGAGCTTTACACGCTGGTCCCGGAAGGCACGGAAGTTGTTATCGAGGACTAATGGCCGCGGAGATTCGGACCGATGCCCGTTTCACTTTTGCCTTTTGAAAAACCCGTTGCCGAACTCGAGGCGAAACTGGATGAGCTGCGCCGATTCAGCGAGGCGCAGGACATCGATGTTTCTGCCGAAATCCAGCAGATGGAGGCGAAAATCGCCGAGATGCGGCGCCGCATCTATGCGGAACTGACCCCCTGGCAGATCGTACAGGTCGCACGCCATCCACAGCGGCCGTACACACGCGATTACCTCCAGTTGTGGAAATGCGACTTCGTCGAACTCCACGGCGATCGGCTGTATGCCGATGACGCCGCTATCGTCGGCGGTTTAGCGCGACTAAATGACCACCCCGTGGTCATCATCGGCACCCAGAAAGGACGCGACACAAAGAGCAATGTGGAATGCAATTTCGGCTGCGCCTTTCCCGAAGGTTACCGCAAGGCATTGCGGCTCATGCGGTTGGCCGACAAATTTGGCCTGCCGATCATCACACTGATTGACACCCCCGGCGCCTATCCTGGCGTACAATCGGAGGAACGCCATATCGCCGAGGCCATCGCGGTCAACCTCCGAGAAATGTTCCGATTCCGCGTGCCTATCGTCGTATGCGTCACTGGCGAAGGCGGCAGCGGCGGAGCGCTCGGCATCGGCGTCGGTGACCGCGTCATAATCTTGCAATACGCCTACTATTCAGTGATTTCCCCCGAGGGCTGCGCGGCGATCTTGTGGAAAGATCGGACCTATGCGGACCGTGCCGCGCAAGCGTTAAAACTGACGGCGCCGGACCTCCTTCGGGCCGGTCTGGTGGACGAAGTCATTCCGGAGCCCGAAGGCGGGGCCCATCGCGATCCGGCACAAATGGCCGATCGTCTTAAAGAGGCCATCCTTCGTCATTTACGCGAATTGGAGAAACAAACAGAAGCAGAGCGTGTCGCCCTCCGATACGCGAAATTCCGTCGGCTTGGTGTATACCATGAGAAAACGGAAGGACCCGCTTCCCAAAACATGGCAAGCGTGCGCCCCTCTTCGTAGACACTCACTTCAAAGTTGCACTACGGCTGCGACTCATCTCATCATATGTCGTCTCGGTCCGATAGTAGGAAAGTGCCGTAGACGAGCGAGTTCCCATGTTTGGGCGAGCGCTATCTCGTCGGGCATTTCATCGGTCGTGGGCGGGTACACCGCTAATTGGAAAAACAGAATCGTGTCGCCCCGAGTGACCTCTTAGGGGGCCAGGGCTCCCACACCACCGGTCGTGCGGGTCCGCAACCGGCGGTTCCGGTCAGAGACGGGCCAACGGCCCGTGAGGATCGAGCGTGATATTGGCCAGAAGGGGCGAAAGCGGTCCGTCCTGTGGAACCCCTTGAGGCGTAGCCTCGCGGGTGCCGTCGGGCAAGACCACCCCGGCATTGAGGTAGCGGAGGATCAGGCCCAGAACCCTGCGGTCCTTGATCTTCCCGCGAAACGGCTACCTCAGCCTCGCAGGTCGCAGTCTACCGCGTAGCGACGTCCCTCTTTCCATCCGGTTTCCACCTGCCGCACCGCCTGGTGGGCGCTGCGGCTTTCACGGAACCCAGAGCTGTGGTCACTAAAACCTCCCCGACGAGCGGTGTCAGCACCTGTGCCAACGCCTGCTGGATCTGGCGATCCAGCACGGTCGGAACGTTCAACGGTCTTTGCGATCCGTCGGGTTTGGGGATGAACACCCGGCGCTCGGCCGCCGGACGGCACGTCCTCGCCATCAGCGCGGAGCGAATCGCCAGCCACTGTTCTCGGCAGAACCCCGGAAACGCCGCCACAGTCATCCCGTCCACGCCCGGAGCGCCCGCATTGGGTCTGACGCGATGCCAAGGTCGCGGCAAATTCTCCGGAGCCAGCATTTGCTCCATCATGGTCTACTCGTGATCGCTCCTCTGTCGTCCGATGGTGCGGCGCTCGGTGCTTCCTCGCCTTCTGGCGTTTTTGTTGCACCGTCCGCTCCGAGGGCGGAACGATCCTGTCCGATTCAGCCCTTCCCCGACATCGAGTCTTCCGGTCTTTTCGTTTGAATGAATCTTCCGGCCCCCGCCTCGCTGCGCGGGTATTATGGCCTCGGCTGGCTCCCTGCCCGGTTGCCCCGTCGGGGTCTCCCCAGGTAAGAGCGAGTTGGTTGCGGCTCCCTGCGGTCGCTGCTGCCTTTTCAGGCAGCCCGTCTCGCTTCGCTCGGTTCACGGCACGACCGCCGCATTTATATCCACGACTGAACCTTGTGGCTTCGATGTGTGGTGCCCGCTCGACACACCGTGGGTGGTCTTCAAATGCGTTTCTCGTTCATCGGCCCGCCGGTTTCCGCTATCCTTCCTTCCGCCGAGCGGTTACACTTCCGGCGTTGGACTCGCGTAGTCGTTCTTTCACGCTTTGGCGTGCAGTCCTTTCGATGGTAGACTGGCACCCTATTTGCAACGCGCCCATACTGGTCGTACACAACTCCTTTATGTGCCTCGCCAAGGTGGGGGCGCCCACGGGCGACATGGGGGAGAGAAATGAAGATCAGATTGTTCATATTACTGGGTTTCGCGCTCATCTTTTCCGGATGCGCCACAAAAATGAGGACGCGAGGGCCGGTTTGGTACGTCCCTGCCGAAGACACACGTGTTATTGGCGTTGGAGTCAATGTATTCACGGTACCTACTGTGACCAATTCCTTCGTAAACGGGGTTCGGATTGAGGTGATCGGTCCGGGTATCGTACTTCCCCTCGCTCCAGACACGGCATCTCCCTGCTGGGAGACAAGGGAAGAGTATCTCGCAAACGTCTCTGCGCCTGGCGAGAATGTGTACGGACTGGAGTTGTCTGGAACAGGCACCCTTATGGAAGGCAGAATCGTTGGCATTTCTCTCGGCTGGATCGGTAGCATTAAGAACAAGGTCACTGGACTCGTGGGAACGCTGGGGGTCAACACCGCACGCGACGTCACGGGGATTCAGGTTGGGGGACACAACACCACTTATCGTACGGCTGGGGCACAGATTGGGTTCAGCAATCGTGCATCTGAGCTGTACGGCCTTCAATTGGGCGTATTCAACGGTTGTCATGATGGTCATGGCATTCAGATTGGTCTGTTGAATGCCAATGAACGTCGCTGGATGCCTATCATCAACTGGACATGGAAGTGGAGAGATGAGATTCCCAACCAAGCCCTGCGTGACACTGTCGGAGACTGTGCGGGCACTATCCCCAACAGCCCATGAGGGCGGACGTTCGATGAATGCTCGAGACAAACCCAAGACGGAGATACAGCATGAGACGAATTCCGAACATTTCTATGGCTCCAGTTCTTTTGATGGCTATTTTTGGTTGTTGCAGTGCAAGGTCGGCATGGGGTGATGATGGCAAGGGCACATTTGAACGACGCATAATGCTTTTGCAGGGGATGGAGCGCACGTATTTCGTCTATACGCCCTCAAGCCCAACTGCAAAGGTTGCCAAACCTGTCGTTTTTCTGCTGCACGGCGGGGGTGGTGCGGATGCACACGAGATGGCGAAACGCACAGGCATTCACCCCATTGCTGATCGGGAAGGCTTTCTTGTCGTTTATCCTTATGGAGTCGACGGACAATGGAATGATGGTCGCGGGAAGACTTTTCGACGTGCCCAAGACAATACCAACATCGATGATGTCGGATTCATTTCCTCTATCCTCGATGAATTGATTCAGTCCGGCAGCGCGGATCCCCACCGCGTTTATGTCGCAGGGCTGTCGAACGGCGGAATGATGACCTATCGGTTGGGGATTGAGTTGGGTAACAGGCTGACGGCGATTGCGGCTATCATTGCCAATCTTCCCGCGAAACTGGCAAGCCAGAAACCGGTCCGGCCGCTCCCGGTGCTTATCATGAACGGTACCGCCGATCCTATGATGCCTTGGGACGGCGGATCGGTCCGAGTGCTGGGAAAGGAGTATGGAGAAGTCCTATCCACAGCGGCGACTGTGAAGTATTGGGTGAAGGCGGCCGACTTGGCGGAACCTCCGGAGACAAGGAGGCTTGTAGATCGATTTTCGGACGACCGATCAACCGTGGAAGTGGACGTGTATCGGAAGTCGCAGAAAACATTGGAGGTGGTGTTATATCGGGTGGTCGGTGGCGGTCATAATCTCCCTGGAGGGCAGACTCCAGATCGGCCTTTCCTGCTTGGGCCTAAGAACATGGATATCAATGGAATGGAGGAAGTGTGGGCTTTTTTTAAGAGACACGGTGATCAGACACCTCCGAGGCCGGATCAGGCCGTCGGCACTCAACTGACATGGGAAACAAAGATTGTGCAGGTGGGCGACCCAAAAGCAAATTATCTGAATGTCGAATTCACAGCGGATGGACGGTATATGGTTTGGTTCGAAGGCCAAGATGGCAACTCCGTCAACGGAATCGTCTGGCACTGCGGCGTGGATCCAAATACGGGAAATCTCATTCCCCATGACGGCCGGGGTTTTCGGGCCTTTGAATCCACGTCGTGGGCACGCGCCAATCCGGGCCACGACGCGAAAGGCCCATACTATATAGGCGCAGACCGCGACGGCTATCTGCTCATGGTTCGCCCGGTGAGCCCTTTCGAAGGGCGGATCACTCGCTTGCCGACTCCCCCCGATCTTCGCCGACGAGCGATATATCCCACTATTCTTCGAGATCGGGAAGGCGGGTTTGTTTTCTTCATTCAGAACGAAAATACACCGGGGACCGGAACCCGCTTCAACGGCAATTCCTGGGTGGAGCTGCAGTATCTGAATCTTTCCGATCCGAAGTTGATTCACATCATCGAGCGACAGGAAATACCACGACGAGGTTTTGCCCCCATGGATGTGGGTTTCGCGCGTTGGATGAAGGAGCGTCCACTGCTCACGTACGGCGCAATGTCTAAATACGGTGTGGTGGAGGTGCGCGGTTTCGATGCCGATCACCCTGAGCGCGGTGCGCGCGATTTGATCGCCGACGGCCACAATAAGATTGATTCTTACGGGACGAAACTGGGGGATTTTGAATTCATTTTCGCCGGCATTGACGCCACGGCAACGAGTCATATCTATCGCCGTCCGGCGGATCGGCTCGAGGGAAACTCGTTCACATTGTGGAAGAAACTGGTCCCCGAGCCGAGCCTGCTTGCCAAACCAAGCCTGGCTCAATCTCATGAGCCTTTTGTCTTCCGAGGCAACTTGTACACGGTTTATCAAGTCAACGAGCAAGGGACGGGGTTTTTTGACACAACGTTTCGAAAACCCGGTGAAATCTGGCTCGCTGCCCCGGGGGCCGAACCTGTCCGCCAATGGCGGGTGGCCCCGGCGGGCACAGCACTAGTGGCGGAGCCTGAGCCCCTGGTCTTGGGAGACCGCATCTGGATATTTTACAACCAACCTGTGTTCGAAGATCAACGGTCCAACGACGATGGCCAATCGCAGCCGAGAGGGTTGCGAAACCTATTAAGTCTGCGCGGGGTATCTCGCCGCTTGTTGCGATTCGCTCTCTATCGCGTTGATTTCATCTTTTAACCTCAACCAACCGGCGGTGAACGGGACGGACCTCATATCGGAAAACTCCATCAGGTCCTATTTCATCGATGATGTCGAACAATAGTATTCACCGCTTGGCTGCTTTGCTTTCACTGCTCTTGTTAAGTTAAAGAGTAGAAGCAATGATGCGACAACTTGTCCAAACTTAAGGACGGCAGAACTGCGTCTGTGATGAGGTCCTCGCCACCTTTCTTGATATGAATGCGTTAACCGTTTGACCTGCTCAATCCCTATGGCATGTATATTGAACAGCAGGGCGGTTTAGGGACGGTGCTGGGGGTGGTTATTCATTTAGGATGAGAACGGCTCTCTGTTGCCTGGAGCGGGGGTCACTGTCAAGTCCGATAAGCGCAAGGGACTATTCCAATATTGAAAGCGCCTGCACTGCCAACCGGCATTTTTCCACTTGTCGTTCGTATTCCTGTCGGACCTCGGCGGACTGTGTTGCTAGCCGCACGAGTCGAAGGGACTCTTCGGCCGCCCGAAGCGCCTGCTCATATTTTTCTGTGATGTAGTAGGCCTCTGCCAAAGTACTCCACACGTGATAATCATGAGGCGCCATCAATAACGCCTCCTGGGCATAGGCCAACGCTTTCTTGCCGTCGCGCACTTTTAGATCGGCGGCGGTCGCGTATAACCAGCCCAGATTGTTTTTCACCGTATAATCCTCAGGAAACTCCCGCGCCAACACCTCGAGGATGTCGCGTGCACGAGCATATTCACGAGCGGAAATCAGCGCCGTGCCGAGGCCCAAGCGGGCGCGGCGATGGCTTGGATCCACCTCAAGAGCGCGTTCGAAGGCTGCGATGGCTGCTTTGATATTGCCGCCTTGCAGCTCGGTATAACCTTCATCCACATGGAACCGAACATTTTGTTCGGCGGATGTTTGCGCCGGTTGGTCGACATTCTGTGGTTTCATGTTCTGGGCGCCAGCGGTCATCCCCTCCCCTGCTCCCCACATTTGAAAAAAAGCCACAGCCACGAACGCGTATCGCAAAGCCCTTGTCGCTGCATCAATAAATCGGAATGTCTTTTTCATACCGAAGGTTCTCTCCCCATTCCACCGTTGCTGAGGGCGGCATCACCGACAACACACGGATGGGCGCTGAAGTGTATATTTTGATTGGCAGCTCGTACCGTCCCGCTACAAGTGTCTTAGGCAATTCCACGAATGCCAAAAACGTATCGGCATCGAGGCCGGCCAGCGATTCATTGCGCCCCTGTGCTGTGACCTCGACGACGCGTGGAGATACGCCTACCGCTAGACGCATATCCGCTTCCGCGAGTACGCGCAGCGGCACGCGCTCAAAGACACGCGTCGCCGATTGTTCGACAATGAACACCTCTACCGATACGCGATCGGGATCCACGCGGGCCGCCCATCCCGGCCCTGGTGGCAGGACGCTTCGACGCACCTTGAACGATTGGACCCGCCCCTCCATTTCGATCGGTGTCGTTCGCACCGCATCAATGGACTGTAAGCGTGAAGACGGTCCTCGCAACGTGGCCACGGCGGGTGTGCAAACAAAACGCTCGAGCTCAAACCCCGGTGGTGGCGTGCCCTGAACTTCCACTTTAATCGGGACAGTCTTCTCGACTTCGTGATCGAGGCTGAAAGAAATCTGGCTGACGCGCAGACTTACGGGTCTCGGCCCCCGAGGTCCTCGGACGTTTTTGGGGCCGATAGGGATCGTCTGGTGCCCTTCGGCCTTACGGCCCCGCACATCCACCACCACCTGGACCTGGCCGCGGGACAGATCCCGAAGATCGGATCGCGTACCGCTGAAACGCACATCGGTGGTTTCATCGGAAAGATCGAGTAGCGCCACGCCTTCGTCGCGTAAAACGACAATAGGCACGTCCTCAATGACCGTATCGTAGCTGGTGGCCTCGCGGATGGCATACCAGACAATCACCGCCAGCGTAAGAGCCAACGCTCGCTCGCCGCGGTTGCGTCGCCAGAAGGTTCCGCGATCGAGCGTCTCAGCCATGGTTCCCGTCCTCCCTATCGAGATCGGGGGCGTGTTTTGCCAGATCGGCCGCTGTCATGTCGAAAACCGCCCGCATGCGTTCCATCCGACTCAACGGCCGCTTTTTCCGGCCTAGAATGGCGAGTAGCAGACGCCGCAGGCGATCTTCATCGAATCCGCGGCTCAAGCGCCCGCGATAAGCCACCGAGACCGCACCCGTTTCCTCGGAGACCACCACGACCAACGCATCGGTTTCCTCCGACATACCGACGGCCGCGCGGTGCCGAGTGCCCACGGAGCGGCTGAGATTGTCCTGCTGCGAGAGGGGAAACACGCAGCCGGCGGCCGCAATGCGGTTCCCACGAATGATCACTCCGCCGTCATGAAGCGGCGTATGTGGAAAGAAAAGCGTAGCCAGCAGCTCGGCCGAGACCAGGGCGTCGAGCCGTTTGCCAGTTTCTTCCACCGATCGGGTTCCGATCTCACGTTCGACGGCGATCAGCGCGCCGATTTTCCGTTCGGCGAGCATCATTACCGCCTGCACCAGCGCCAGAACTACGCCCCGTTCCGGCGCCGACGAGGTGAATACGTGGGGTTTCCCGATCTCTGCAAGGGCGCGCCGGATTTCCGGCTGGAAAATGATCACAATGGAGATAGCCAGATAAATCGTAAAGCGCTGGAGGAGCCAGTTCAACGTGTCCAAACGAATGAGACGCGTCAACAGGATCATCGCCGCCAGAAAGACCACCAGCCCCGTCAGCATCTGTGCGGACCGCGTACCGCGAAAAAAAAGGATGACATAGTAAAACACGACGGCCAGCAAGAGGATTTCGATCAAGCCGCCGAAACCAGGCCAATTCAACTGTCTAAGCCACGCCATGCCGGAGCGCTTCCTCCCGCAATCTATCCGCAACTCGAGCCGCATCGCAAGATTCCTTTACGTCGTGGACGCGCAGCACATGCGCTCCGCGCAGGACGCACCACGTCTGAACCGCAAGACCGGCCGCCAAGCGTTCGCCGACGTCACGCCCTGTGAGCGCGCCCAGCATGCGTTTACGGGACACGCCGACGACGATCGGGCGCCCCGCCGGCGCCGTCTCCGGCAATCGCGCGATCAGCTCCAGATTGTGTTCGAGGGTCTTGCCGAATCCGATACCCGGATCGACCGCGAGTTGTTCAGGGGCGATGCCGGCGTCGAGGGCGCGAGCACACCGCTCCTCGAGAAAGGCACGAACTTCCGATACGACGTTGCGATAGGTGGGCGCGTCCTGCATTGTACGCGGCTCGCCTTTCATGTGCATGAGGATAAGCCCCGCGCCGGTTGCGCGAATCAGGTCCGCCATCTCCGGATCCCTTGATGCAGATATGTCGTTGACAATCTGAACGCCGAGGCTCAATGCGACACGAGCAACGACCGCCTTGCGGGTGTCGATCGAGAGGATGAAACGGGAGTCGCGCGTCAACTCGCGGAGGACCGGCTCCACGCGCCGGATTTCCTCCTCGGCAGGAACGGGATCGGCGCCGGGGCGCGAGGATTCGCCGCCCACATCCACGATATCAGCGCCCTCTTGTACCATCCGAACCGCATGAGCGATCGCCGCGTCAACGGCGGCAAATCGCCCACCGTCCGAGAAAGAATCGGGTGTGACGTTCAGCACGCCCATGACGAGCGTCCGTCCTGAGGCGAGGACATTTCGTCCGCGACATAACCAGGTCATCGAAGGCGTTGGGCGTACGATCATAGTTTTCTCTCCAATTCCTCCCGCGCGCTGGAAGTCGAAGCGCCGGATTCGGCGGTCCGGGGGGATGGCTCGAGGAAAGGCGCCATAAATTCAAAGTTGCACAGGCGGATATCGGGACGCCCCGTTGTGTCCCGCAGCAGGACGCCCTCCGGGCTCAGCGAGAGCAATAAATGATCGGGTTTGTAATTCAAATCCTCAAAGCCAGCGGCGGCCATGCGTCCGCGCTGCCAGACCAGGAGACTCTCGGCTTCGGCGCGGCTGAGATAACCGGCGGCGACGGCCTGATCCAGGGTAACGCCTTTGCAGTAATCGGCGTCACGCTGAGCCAACATTTCATCGAGCCCATTCCAGAATCCCCAGATCGTCATGTAAATATGATTTGGGCGCAGCACAGGCTGCCCGTCCGACGCGCGCACCTCCGCCATTCGATCATAACGTCTCGAATCTTGTACATATTCCGGACGTTCCGACTCGAGGCCCGTCATGTAGATCGCGCGCGGATACACCGTCGGAACGCCGGCCGCCGAGAGGCGGAGGGCCGCGGCAAATTCCTCGAAAGGGCTGTTGAAGCCGTGGGCCAGTCGCCGCGCGCCTTGCGGGTCGTCCGGATTTTCATCCGGCCATTCCCCCACCCGCGAGACACGCCAGACGATATTGATTTCATCCTTCGTCTTCGTGTAGTAGACCTCGTTGGTCTCGGAGAGCTTTTGTTTTGGCGTGCGACGCCATCGTTCGGGTTGGAAATAATCGAACAGATCGGGATCCCGCCCCACCACCCACAATTGTCCACCGGTGCTCTCCGTGGCACCATGGACGTAATCCACGCCCAAAATACGCACCGGATTGAGATGGGGCGGAAAGACCGGCGAGCCGCTGAATCGGTCCCGCTGTCGCCGCAGATAGGCGCCGCGTCGGGCGCGGGCCACTTCCCGTTCGTGCTCGGGAGTGCGCTCCAGCAATTCAAAATCCACCAGTGCATAGGCAATGTGACCGTCCGACTCACGCAGCAAATCGCCACTGGGGAGGGGGCGCACGATGATGTGTGCCGGTTTCATATCCAAAACCCGGAACCCACGGATGGCGAGATCTCGAGTGGCTCGCCGCGTCATATCCGCCACGATATCCGCGCGCGCCGCCGAAGGAATCGCGGTCTGCTCCAACGCCTCCGTGATGGAGATGCCCTTGATCCACTCGTAGATGAGGATGTACTGACGAAAGATGTCCAGCTCGACGTCGCGATGTTTCGCTTTCTTACGGGCCATTTTCGATTCCGATCGGCCGGTCTGCCACAAGCGCAGGCGCTCGGCCGGCACATAGATCGCCAGCGGTCGGTGCGTGCGCACCTTGGGGCTACTACTGGCCGAGCGTAATTCGTTTACCAGGGCAAATTCCTCATAGGGGCTGTTGAATTCTGCCTCCGCAAAG
Source organism: uncultured bacterium (assembly GCA_938005705.1). Classification (GTDB taxonomy): domain Bacteria; phylum Verrucomicrobiota; class Kiritimatiellia; order PWTM01; family PWTM01; genus CALLML01. Next base: position 8,133 of record CALLML010000019.1, on the reverse strand, counting down.
CGGTTGAGCGTCAGTGTATCGAACGGCACTTCCTCGCCGACCCGGCACCACTTGACGACGAGATCGCGACGCCGCCCGCGAACCGAACGGGTGGTGATGCGATATACCGTGCTGCTGCCTTCGAGCCGTTCCCGCTTTTCACGGAACCAATGGTCCTCGTACCAGTTCGTTGGCATCAATAAATCCGCCCAGGCGATGCCGGCGCGAGTGACGTAGAGGTCGCCGCCGTCGTTCGTGCGGAGATGGACGTAGTCCACCCCCAGAATATTCACCGACGGCGCACGGGTGGGATCCGCCGTCTGCTCCGGCATTTCACCATCGTTCGTCATGCCGGATTTCTTCCATCGCCTTTCGCCGCTTGGGACGGCCGGGATCGGCGGGATACCCCAGCGGCGTCAGCGCCAGGGGCTCGATGCCTTCGGGCAGGCCCAACACCTCACGGATCACCGCGGGGTTGAACGCGCCAATCCAGCAGGTGCCCAGCCCCAGCTCGGTTGCGCAGAGCGTCATGTGGTCCATCGCGATCGCGCCATCCACATCCACATAACTTTTGCCGTCGCTCCGGCGCCACGCCCGGGCAGGTTCGACGCAGAGGGCGATCTGAACGGGCGCCGACGCGAACCAGTCTTTCGGATACGCGCGTCCCAGTTCAGCGCGACGGGCCGGATCGCGCACTACGATGAAATGCCACGGCTGAAGGTTGCAGGCCGAGGGGGCCAGCCGACCGGCCTCCAGAACCCGGCTCAGCAATTCGTCCGGAACCGGATCGGAACGATAGGCGCGCACGCTGACGCGGCGGCGCGCAAGATCGAGAAACGTCATAAGGATTCCCCTCCTCCGGACCCGCGCTCGCGGCGCCAGGTCCGATACCATTCAACAAAACGGGGCACACCGACAGCGATTGGCGTGCACGGCTCAAAACCCAGACGGGCCCGGGCGCGCGCGATATCGGCGTAGGTCGCCGGCACGTCGCCCGGCTGCATCGGCAATAACTCCAGCTTCGGTTCGACGTTCAACGCCGCCGCGATGCAACGGACCAGCTCCATCAGGTTTTCAGGCCGATGGTGCCCCAAATTGAAGATTTCACAGGGGCCGAGGTCCGGTCTCAGCAAGCTGGCCACTACGCCATTGACGATGTCGTCAATATACGTGAAATCGCGCGACATATCGCCATAGTTGAACAGCCGTACCGGCCGCCCTTCCATCAACGCTTCGGTAAAAAGCCAGAGTGCCATGTCGGGCCGGCCCCACGGCCCATATACCGTGAAAAATCGCAAGCCGATGACGCTCATGCCATACAAATAGGCATAGGCATGCGCCATGAGCTCGTTGGCTCGCTTCGTGGCCGCATAGAGACTGATGGGGCGGTCCGTCGGGTCGTCCTCGCTGAAGGGCAGTTTGGTGTTGCCGCCGTACACGCTCGAACTCGACGCATAGACGAGTCGAGGAATCTGCGCATGCCGGCAGCATTCGAGAATGCTCAAAAAACCCTCGAGGTTCGAATGCTCATAGGCGAAGGGGTGCGTCAGCGAATAACGGACCCCCGCCTGTGCCGCCAGATGGCACACGCGGTCGAACCGATGCACGGCGAAAAGGCGCTCCATCACCTGGAGGTCGGTGATATCCGCTTCGATACCCGCATATCCGGGGCGCCGAACCAGCCGGGCGTGACGGGCCTGTTTGAGAGCGACATCATAATAATCGTTGAAATTGTCCACGCCAACAATCTCATGACCGAGGTCAAGAAGCGCATTTGCAACATGAAATCCGATAAAACCGGCTGTTCCTGTTACCAGAAATTTCATGCATTCATCGTGTCATAGCGTCCGAGCCACGTCAATTTGTTCAACTACAAAGCTATCTCCGGTATTTCCGTCGGGCAGGAGCGGAGAAGAAGAGGCGCCGGCCGCCGGAAACGAGGAACTTCGGCACGATGGGGGATAGTCAGAAAGAGCCTCGGGAGAACAATCGAGCGATACCGTCGGACGCCGCGTGGCGCGCCGCGGGTGTCGAAAACCCGAAGGCGTCTCGTCTCGGCCGAGCCGGGGGCACAACGTCAGCCGGGGAGAATGCTATAGGTCGGCGCGCGCGAACCGGTGATCAGGTAGTAGAGAATGCCGATCGCGGCGGGTACCAGTGCGCCGAGCGCTTCGCCGGCCACGAGACCGAGCATCAACGGCTTGAGATTCTGATAAAGGCGGGCGCCCCCATATTTCATAACAAACGCCTTCACCATCCATCCGATCAGAAACGAGAAACCCACGTAGTGCGACGGCCAGATCGCCATAACGGCGAACATGACCGGATGCAACGGCCAGCGGGGAAAACGATGTCGGGCATACCCGAACAACATCACCAATCCGAACACAACTCCGAAGGCAACAAGCGAAGAAACGCGCGGCGAAATATGTTTCCATCGTTCCCATCCGTGCAAGCGATCCGAGACTTCCAACGCCCCCTGCGCCTCCAATTGCCGCGTGACGAACACGGCGTTCTCGAACGGGGCAGTGGGGATGAAGCCCGATGTCCAGCTATCGCCCGCGGCGAACGCGCCGTAACGGTATTGGATGCGCAGGTTGACGGGCACCATCACGGCCAGCGCGATGGCCACCGCCGCCAGCCCACCGAAGGCGATGCGGCCGAGGCGCACGCCGGTCTCGTCGCATAAGCGAAGAGCGGAAACCGCGAACGGCAGGAATGAAAGGCTCGCGTGTATCAACAGCGCCATCGTCAACATCGAAAGCATCAGCAGGGGCTGGCGTCCGATGGCCGCCGCGCCGAAGATGCCCCAGAGCATGGAGCAGGCATAGGTGCGCGGATTCAGAAAAAACACGCCGCTTTCGGCCAGCATACGGCTGATCACGAGCGGCACCAGCATCAACCAGAATGTATACATCACCGCGAACGGCCATTCGACGCCGAGCGCGACGATCTGCGCCACCATCAATCCGAAGCCCAACAGCGTGGCACGAGCGCCCCAGACCGCGTGCGACTCCACCGGTTCACGAATCGGCAGGCCGAACCCGCGTCCAAACGCCGCACGGAAATAGTGGCGGCCGGAATAGGCGAGCATGACAAACAGTCCCGCAAATGCGCCGGAATTGATAAAGGTCTCCATGTGGGGATGCAACCGCGTTCCCCCCATGGCCATGCCATAGCCGGCCGCGATGCCGGAAATGAGGGCAAACATATAGGGTGCCAGGCCGAGGGAAAGTGAAACATCGTTTGCGAGAAAATAGGCGAACCCGATAATGGTGAAGTAGATGGTCGGATTGAACGCGACCCACCAACCCCATCCTTGACGGAATACTGGCGCAATCTCCACCAATGGCGTGAAATCGATTTGAAGACGGACCGGAATGACACGGTCCCGCCACCACTCGTGTAGGTAATTGATAAGGTGGATGAAACTGACAACGGCCATGCCGATCCAGAAGGACTTCGGACGCACCAGTCGCGACAGCGTGCCATCCTCATTCGGCAGGATGCTGCGGGCAAACTCCATTGTTGGGAAAGGCAAATGCTCGTGATGCATCCACTGGCGGTGAACCACCAGCGCCAAGCCCAACGAGGTCAGGACCATCGTCAAAATCACGGGAATCCAGAAGATCAGCGTGCCACGCCAGGCCGCCCACGGCACATCGCGAAATCCGATGGGACGGGTATCAGAACCGAGACCTGTGACGAAGCCTTCGAGCGCCGTCGGATCGGCCGCCGGATCGGCGAGCATCCGAGGCTCCACCATCTCGAGAACCCCTGCACGACGCGAACGCAGGGCTCCATCGAACCACTCCTCCAACGCGGCTCGCGTCAACCGAGCGCGTTGAATCGCAGTGCGTCGCTCTGGGGGAATCCGGAGCAATACGCGTATTTCGGGGCGGTCGCGTGCAACGGCATGCGGCTCCAGCGCTGTTTCCTGAATGACGGCATTGAGCCAGGTGAGCAATTGTGCGCGCTGGGCCTCGGTCAGCGTTCCGCCTGGCGTCGGCGGCCTCCATTCCGACGGACGGAGCGCCAGCACGGACGCAGGCGCTTTTCCCGAGTCCAGCTCCCGCGCCAATCGTTCGCCGTCGAGGACGTCTCTTTCCGTGAGGTGTGGCGGCTGCCCCTGCCAGCCGGGCCGGGTGCGCTCATGATGGAACGGCAGCATCAGCAGGTTGGTGAAGTTGTGCCCAAGCCCGCGACTGGGCACAAACACCGAACACAACAGCAGACTGAACGCCGTCGCCATTTCCGCCCGCGTCAATACCCACCCAGGCGCCAAGTGACGGATCACGGGGTGTAGAAACAGGGCGGTTAAAATTAACAATCCCACCGCGCTCACGGGGAAATAACTAGCCGAGAGAAAGGTGTTTTTGAGGTAGAGATCGTTGAAGTACGTGAGGGCGGCCAGTCCTGCCGCCCCCAACAAACCCAGTAAGATGCTGCGCGGGGTCATGAGGCAAAATCAGAGAAAAAAAGACGTCATGATTCCACAACTCCGATCCGGGAACGATAACGAGGAAGACCGGCGACACCGGCCCCCCGAACACGGAACAACGCACCTGCACCTGGCCCGTCTGTTTCGCGCTGTTTTCCGCCGGCGGTGGTAACGTAGAGGTCCAACAGGCCGTCGCCCGCGAAGCAGAGCGACGAGACCTTGCGCGCGGGGAACTCGATGGCGCGCAGTCGGTCGCCGTCAGGAGAAAGCCGGAGGAGACATCCGCCGTCCCACCGCGCCGTCCACACACCGCCCTCCGCATCCACCGACAGTCCGTCGGGCCGTCCGGGATCGTCGGGGGCCTGCGCTTCCCGGAACACCTGGCGATGGCTCAATCGACCGGTCGTCCGCTCATAGTCAAAAAACCAAATGGCAGTTTTCGTGTCGGTAAAATACATCCGGCGCGCATCCGGCGTAAACCCCATGCCGTTGGGGGTGCCCAGTCCTTCCAGCAAAAGGTGTAGCGAACCGTCGGGATCGAGGCGATACAGTCGCCCCTGGATCGTCCGGCTACTCATGGTCCCGCAGAACACGCGGCCCTCCGGATCGGCACAGACATCGTTGAATCGCGTGTCAGCCAGTTCGGGGACCGATTCGATGATCGTGCGCATGACCCGGCCATCCTGCCAGACGACCACATTGCCCCGATCCCGAAATAGCAGCAAGGAACCGTCTGTTTGCAGCGTCAATCCTCCCACCGGGCGGTCTTCATAGACAATATCATGCCAACCGGTCTGTGTGTCGAGCCGGAAGAGGCGACCGGCGGGGATATCGGTCCAGTAGATTGCGTGCTCGTCTGGATGCCACAGCGGACCCTCGCCACAGACGCACATGTAATCGGCCACCACATCCACGTTCATCGCCATTCACTCCTTAGCACCCACACCGTTATACCGACTCCGAATGACCTCGTCCACACTGGCCACACACAAGGGTTAAGGGAGGTGTGGTTTTTTCCAGCCGTCGATCGGCGCATCAACGGTTGGACGGTATCGATCCCACATTTTTTTCACGAACGGCTCCCACGTGTAACCCTGGATGCGCCAGACCTTGCTGTCGTCCTCGTAGCCCGAGTCGGGAAAGGCACGCGCGATAGCCAGGCGTTGTTCACGGTCATCTTCAAACATCCAGCGGTCCACATAATCAAAAAAGGCGTCATGATTCCATGCTTTTTCGGCGCGCATGAGTCGCAAGACGAGCGCCTGACCCACCCACGAACTGCTGGTATTGGCGCGCCGATAGGCATCGCTTTGAAAATTGTTCTGGCCGGGTTTGTCCCATTCGGAAGGATGCAAATGCTCATAAGGACCCCATTTCGGACGTGGTATCGAGCCATCCGCATGAATCCCCGAATGACCGGCGAACGCGACCTCGGCTCCGAACGCTGTTCGCGCATACATGGTCTGGTTGTCCTCGCCGAAATTGACCAAGGGAAAGGCGCGGGTCGGCGAGGCCATTTGGTCATCGTTCAGGAGTAATCCGCCGAACACAATCGGAAATTTGCGTCCGCTGCCGTGGCCGCCCCAGCCCTCCCATCCGGAATGACCGGCCCGCACGGCGCCCCAGTAATCAATCCCCACTTGTACCATCCCGATCAGCAGTGGCTCGCGTTCCTCCGGCGGAAAATCCGTCATGACAATCAAACCGGCCACGGACATCGCCTGGCCGACCCATTGTCCGTAATGCGGCATATTGTTCATCGGCTGGTCAAAACCGAAGAATCCGGGATTGAACCAAGGCCGCTCAAATACTCGCACCCACATGGCCAGATCTGTCGGAAACTCCGGCGGACGCGGTCCTCGGATTTCGATTCGATCGCCATCCGGACGAGGAAGATTCAGCAGCCGTTCACGCCGTAGGTCGCTCGACCGATACCACCGACGCTGCGTCGAACTCTCGCGATGATCCGCCCATGACGGACGAAACGTGTCCGGCGGCAACGGTTCGGCTACGCATGTCAAAATCGCGACAGTCTTCACTGGACTGTTGTCATGCCGGCCACGCACTGCACCCGAGCCGTGGTAAGGAAATTCGCTGGGCTCGCCCTGTCTCAAACTGATGGACGAAACCAGCGTGTCGCCCGGCTGAAGCGCGATCGGTGGGCGGCGCGCCAGCTCGGGCCGGTACCAGTTTCGAATACCACTATCGAGACCGGAGACTTGCGCAGCCGGCGGATTCAACATCGAACCGTGGCGCACATACGCCCCATCCGACTTTCGACGGACGCTGTCGCGCTCTATCGCGTCCAGTTCCTCCGCCGGCACTTCCAACCCAAAAAGTGGACGCGGTTCGATATCGGTTACCGTGACCGGTCCCACCACATAATAATCGCCATTGACAAAACGCCCCACGGGCGCCTCCCCATCGAAAGTCCACGTGATGCCGTATTGCGTAATTCTCTGCATTCGAGGCAGGTCGCCCAGCGTCGGCGTCCGCGGCGCATTGGAGGGCGTGTAGACGGGCGGAGCGCTCCATCCACTCGCGCAGGTCATCAACACCCATCCCAGAGCAATTCGCACCCGCGTGGTGTTCATGTTCTTCCTTCCTTTGCGGAGGCCTCATGATCCCCAACCGCGACATCGCCCGCCGCGTTGGCTTCCCCAGCCCGCGCGCGACGCGATCGGGGTTCGATGACGATCGTGAATTCGCCCTTGATGGCGCGCCCCGAATAGGCCGCCTTTAACTCTTCCGGCGTGCCGAGCCGAAGCTCCTCGTAATGCTTGGTCAATTCGCGCGCCACGAAGATCCGGCGTTCCGGCATATACGCGGTCAGTTCCTGGAGAAGTTTGAGAAATCGAAACGGCGATTCAAAGAGCACGACCGGATCGGGGCAGGCGGCCAGCTCGTGGAGCCGCTGCGCGCGCGCACCCGCCGGGTGCGGCAGAAATCCCGCAAAATAGAAACCCGCGCATTCGAAGCCCGCGAGTGCCACCGCGGTGGTCGCCGCCGAAGGCCCGGGGATAGCCGTCACACGCAAACCCGCCACGCGACACGCGGCGACCATGCGCGCGCCGGGATCGGACACCCCCGGCATTCCGGAATCCGTCACCAGCGCCACAACGTCGCCGGCGCGGATGCGCGCCAACACCTCCTCGATGCGCGCGGCCTCTCGAAATCGGTGGCAGCTCAGCAGGGGAACATGAAGATCGTAGCGGGTGAAAAGTCGCTGAGTGATTCGCGTATCCTCGGCCAGCACGCAGTCTGCCGCGCGCAGTATCTCCAGTGCGCGCAGCGTGATGTCGGCCAAATTTCCGATCGGCGTACCGACCACGTACAGCCCCGCTGGAGGCCGCTCTTTAGCATCGTTTTCCAAGGCTTGGAAATCTCGCGCCGTTGATTTTCCAAGGCTTGGAAAAAATTTCCGCGATTTTTCCAAGCCTTATAGCGCATCTGGGTCACGCGCTTCGATAGCAAGACAAAAACTCAAATGGCGCTGTTGCCTATCTACGGCCCCACTATAAGGCCTTCGAACCATCTAGGCCAGCGTGAACCAAGCCGATTACGCTGTTGGGGAATGAGCGGCGAATACAGGCGCCGGCGAAGGGAGGCGAACATCGTTGACCCCAACGGCCCCGCGCCATTCGCCGGCTTCTCTCGCCGTTCCCCCCAAAACACAAATTTTTCGATCCTTCAGCCCTTGATGCGGGTATGCG
>CALLML010000018.1 GCA_938005705.1 uncultured bacterium | reverse complement strand
GGATAAGTGGGGCCTTACGGGGCTGGGAGGGCCCCACGGCCCACTTACCCACAGGCGTGCGGGGATGTACATACCAGGGCGCGAGCTTGCTCGCGCCGCAGGGAACGAGCATGTAAAGACAATTTCGAGAGCATTAGTAAGTCTTTGCCCCGCCGTCCGGCTCCGGCGTTGCGATGCAACTCGGCCAGCGTCCCATCCATGGTGGAATGACGCAACAGCGGTTGGAGCAGGAGTACGGTCGGGGTGGAACCCGACCCTTCAATGGTCTGCGATGGGAATTGCTCATCCCCCGCTGCGTCATCGGCTCGATACGGGCCGATTTCTCTGGACGGAACGACAGAAAAGAGGTCAGATGATAGTATTTCTTCAGCGTCCTTATTCGGAGGGCCGATCATGAGCGAGTTTGCCGACGATAGTCCCTTTCCCCCGCCGTTGAACCGCGGCCGTCGTGCCCGCTCCTCGTCGCCGCCAATGCCCGCCGCTTCCAAGGCCGTGGTGGTTTTTGTGATCGTGTTGGCGGCCCTCTTGTTCCTCCCGCTATGGATATGGTTCGGCTGGCGCATTGAGCCGGGAACGGGGGAGATGGCTGTGCTCATTCGCAAGACCGGACGCTCGCTGCCCTCCGGCCAGATCATCGCGACCGAGCCCGGCTACAAGGGCATTCAACACGACGTGCTTCCTGAAGGCCGCTATTTTCGGAATCCCTACACATGGAGCTGGAAAATTGAGCCGAGCACCGAGATTCCCGCCGGCAAACTCGGCGTCGTGACGCGCTTGTTCGGAGATGAATTGCCGCCTGGTGAAATCGTCGCCCGCGAGGGCACCAAAGGCATTTTGCCGGATGTACTGTTGCCGGGTCGGCACCGGCTCAATCCTTACGCCTACCGCGTGCAATTGTTCGATGCTGTCACGATCCGGCCCGGTCACGTCGGCATCGTGACATCCCTGGTGGGCGCGGACAGTCTCGAAACGGCGTTGCCGGCCGAACATCGCAATACGTTTCTTGTGGGCGCCGGTTTGAAGGGCGTCCGCAGTGACACGCTGCTGGAGGCTGGGACCTATTATCTCAATCCCTTCGTCGTTCACGTCGTCGAGGTCAATCTGCAAAGCCAGCGATTCGAGATGAGCGGCGATGACGCCATCAGCTTTCTGACGCAGGACGGCTTTATCGTCGTCGTGGAGGGCACGATCGAGTTTGCCATCACGCGGGAGGGCGCGGCACTGATCACGCACCGCGTGGGCGACATGGAGGACATCCTCCGCAAGGTGATTCTGCCGCGCGCACGCGGCTTCAGCCGGATCGAGGGAAGCAAGAATCCGGCCATTGATTATATCGTCGGCGAAACACGCCAGCGGTTCCAGGACCGGCTCGAGGCCCATCTGACCGAGCGCTGCGCGCCGTGGGGTGTGGGCATCCGTTCCGTGCTCATCCGCAATATTGTGCCGCCTGACGAAATTGCAACGGTCATTCGCGACCGCGAAGTCGCCGTGCAGGACGCCAAAAAATACGAGCAGCAGATCGAACAGGCGCGTTCGCGGGCGGAGCTGACCAAACAGGAAATGCTCGCCGTTCAGAGCAAAGCGAAAGTGGAAGCCGACACGATCCGCATCCGCGCGGTGATCGCCGCCGAACAGGATCAGTCCGTTCGCGTGACGGCAGCGCAACGCGAGCTGGAGGTCGCCAAACTCGAGCGCGAGGCGGCTCGTTTCAAGGCCGACGCGCGTCAGCGGCTGGCTGAAGCCGAGCAGCAGGTGATCCGTCTCGACAACGAGGCGCAGGCGGGCGTCATCGCGCAACAGTCGGCCGCGTTTGGCGGAGGGCTGAACCTGGCCCGCTATATTTTTTATGAGCGGCTGGCTCCGCGAATCGCTTCGGTACTTAGCACCGATGGCCCCGAGGGATTGGGATCGGTATTTCGGCCGCTGTTGCCGACAGAGGAAAAGGAGGCCAAGCGATGAAACACGCCTTGGGAACGGTCTTCACATTGGCGGTCATCGCGGCGGGCGCCTGGCTGTTCTGGCAGTGGGGCGTTTGCCGCTTCTATGTTCCGCCAGGCCATATGGCCGTTATCGTCACGAAAACCGGTCGGGACTTGCCGCCGGGCAAGATCCTCGCCGGACCCGGCGAAAAAGGCATTCAGGAAGAGGTCCTCGGCGAGGGTCGGTATTTTTTGAATCCCCTCACACATGAACGGCGGATCATGCCCATTATCGAGATTCCGGCAGGGAGAATCGGCGTGGTCACCTCCAAAGTCGGTGAGAATTTGCCGCCCGGCGAGTTCCTGGCCGAGCCGGGCCAAAAAGGCATCTGGCGCCGCGTGCTGGGGCCGGGAAAGTACCGGATGAATCCGTTCGGCTATGAGATCGAGGTGGTGGATGCGATCAGCATTCCCATCGGCTATGTGGGCGTGGTCACGTCGCTGGCTGGGCGGCAGTCCGACGAGGCTGGCTTTGCCGACATCGGAGAGAAGGGGGTCCGTGAGGATATTCTCCAGCCTGGCCTCTATTACATCAATCCGCGACAGTACAAGATTGACGTGCTCGAGATCGGACTCAACCAGGTCTCCCTGCTCGGACGCGAGGGCGGCGAAGTCGTGACCAAAAATATTCCGACGCCGCAGGGGCAGGCCATTGACAATCTCCAGCGCAATGTGCTGATGGAGCAGGCTGCCCGTCGCGCGTCCTATCTGGCAGATTCGCGGGGTCAGCAGGAAGCCCAGGAATCCAAGACCTGGCCCTCGAGGACCACGCACGGCGCTCCCGTGGCTCAGCGTCCGGCGAAGCCCGACCCGACCGCCCGTCCGCAACCCGGGCGCCCCGCGCCGGATGCGCTTTCCACGTTCACGCTGAACCAGTATGTGGAGTTTCCCTCGCGTGACGGCTTCGAGATTAGTCTCGACATGACAGTGGAATTCGAGCTTTTGCCGTCGCGCATCGCCGGCATCTTTCGTTCCTACGGTGATCTCCCTGCCGTCGTGGAAAAGATCATCATGCCGCAGATTCTTTCCATCTCGCGGCTGAAAGGTTCGGCCTACCGCGCGGTCGAATTTATCATGGGCGACGGACGCGAGCGCTTTCAGGTGGACCTGACCGACACACTCTCCCGCGTACTCGGGGAGCGAAACCTCGTTATCCACAACGCGCTGATCAGGCATGTCAATGTCCCGCAGCAGATTCTCGATCCGATCCGTCAAGCGAGCATCGCGGGCGAGCAGAACCTGACCAACCGGGTAAAGCAGGAAACCGCGCGCAAACTGGCCGACCTGAATCGCGAGCTTTCGCTGATCGCGCAGGCCGGCGAGCAGGTTGCGCAGGAGACCGAAAAACTCCGGGCCGAAATCAAAGCGGATCAGGAAAAACAGGTGGCACAAATCGCCGCAGAAACCTCGAGGCGCGTGGCTGAGATCGCCCGCGAGACGGCGGAAATCAAGGCCGAGACGCAACTCATCGCTGGCCAGGCCGAGGCCAGGGTCGTGCAGATGGTTGAAGGTGAAAAAGCACAGGGTTACCGGATGAAAATCCAAGCCTTCGGCGACCCGGCGGCCTATGCCCTGCATGCCTTTGCGCAGGGGCTGAGCCCCGATCTGCGCGTAGTCATCCTGCACGCGGGTGTCGGCACGCTCTGGACCGACCTGGAAAAAGCCGGCTTCAGCGACCTCGGCGGTGCCAGGATTCTGCAAAAGCCATAGTCACATCATTCCGACGGTGCGGCCCTAGGGCGGGCGGTTCACGCAGCTTCTCCCGAGTGGATGTCCCTCGTCTTTTCCCGTTCCGCGCCCACATCAATGCGTATGAGCGGACGAGCTGAAAAAGCACAGAATCGTCGCTCCACGCATGAATTCCTTCGGATTTTCTCATTTGACCTCGCCGACACACGCTCATCTCCTCTTCCAAAGTGTCGAGGTGGTATGGGACAAAACCCCTCAAGGATTCTCTGAATTCGCGGAACGTGGATTAAAAAGGCGAAATGTATCGGCAATTTGTCAAAGGCGAACGATTCTGGATGTTGATGTTGCACATGCCCAGGCGCCCGAAACGAATTCGGGCGCGCGCTACCGCCACTGCGCCACGGCTTCGGGCGCGGTCAGATCGTGATTGCCGAGACAGAGCCGAATGGCAACGCCGAGCGTGGCAAAAAGGGTCAAAAAAATACGTATTTTTTCAGGAGAAGCAGGGAAAGCCGTCGAATGGCGCGAGGCCATTGGGGTAAACAATTTTTGCATCCCTTTGCCGACACCTGTATTCGCCGATCCTTCCCCACCAGCGCAATCGGCTCAAAAATCGGACGTGGCGGTTGACGGACGTTTCATCGCGCGGGTATCATGAAGCGGCTGAGAATTTACGATGGATGGCCGCGCTATATTATGAAGCGGTTCGTGACGCTGACGGTTGGAATTTTCGCTCTGCTCGCTATGATCTTTCTGGTCGCCTCGTCCCAAGGCTGGACCGAGGGGGCCCGCTACGAGGTTTTTCTTGCGCGCGTTCGCATGGGGCGTGGCGCTTGGCTGGCGGCCGTACTGATCGGCGGTCTGCTGGCCGCGGATCTGGTGCTGCCGGTGCCCTCCTCGGTGCTCATGGTCCTTGCCGGTGCCCTGCTGGGGCCGTGGCGCGGCATGGCGGTCAGCCTGGCGGGTGCGATGGCCGGTGCCCTGTTGGGGTTTGGGCTTTGTCGCCGATTTGGTCGCCGCATGTTCGAACGTTTCGTCGGCCCTGCGGAGACAGAGCGGGTCGGCCATTTTATGAAACGCTATGGCGTCTGGGCGGTTCTGCTGAGCCGCAGCGTGCCGATGCTCACCGAGGCGATCAGTTGCATTGCCGGTCTCAGCCGTATGCGGTGGAGCTCTTTCGCAGGATTGGTGTTGGCGGGCACTGCGCCCATCTGCGGCGTCTATGCGTGGGCGGGTCATCGTGCCGGATCGCTCGCGGGCCAGGGAGGGGCGGTTCTGCTCGCCTTTGCATTGCCCGCTGCGGGATTCGCTCTTGCGCGTTATAACGCGCCCCGCCCGATGGAGACGGCAAGCGATCCGAAAAACGTGTCGCCGGCGACGGAGGACACTCCGTGACAGTCTATCCTGGCGGTGCACCGGAGAAATCGCGGGCTAGCGTTCCTGATCTTCGGTCTCTGGTGGAGGGCCTCACGGCATACCTTGAAACACTTCGCGAGACGGGTGTGAAGGACATCGAACTGGATCGCGAGACCCTGCACGAGCTGGGCCTTGCACCGGTGAGCGCCATACCTGCGCCCACGCCTTCCCCAACGCCATGGCGCGAAGCGGCGGAGCAGCTCGCGGCCATTGCGCGCGAGATCGCTGGCTGTCGCCGTTGCCCTCTGCATCAGACGCGGACAAAAACAGTGCCGGGGCAGGGATGTCCCCAACCTGATATCCTTTTCGTCGGAGAAGGACCGGGGCGCGACGAAGACTTGCAGGGGCTGGCATTTGTCGGGCGCGCCGGTGCGCTGTTGACGCGGATGATCAAGGCCATGGGCCTGACGCGCGACGAGGTCTTCATCGCCAACATCGTCAAATGCCGCCCAACGGTGGACGGCGCCGGTGTGCGCGATCGTCCGCCAACGCCCGAAGAGATGGCTGCCTGCCTGCCCTATCTGCGCGCTCAGATCGCGGTATTGCGTCCACGCGTGATCATCACCCTCGGCGCCACGGCCTTGGAGGGCCTGTTGGGGCTCAAGGGTATTAAACGGCAGCGTGGCCAATGGCGCGAGTACGAGGGTATTCCGCTGATGCCAACCTATCATCCCTCCTACCTGCTCCGGGGCGGCGGCGACGACACGGCAAGATATTGGGAGGTGTGGGACGACCTGGTCGCCGTCCTCACGCAGTTGGGGCGCCCCACGCCGATGCCCGCCGCCGTCCAGCGCCGGGACATAAATACAACCGCCTCACAATAGACTGGACATAGCCCGGAGTCCTGTCAGCAAGATCCGGCTGTGGGGAATCAGTGGTTGAGGGAGGAGTTTCTCCAGACTCGTTCTTCCATGCGACCTTCACCAGCCTATGCCGCTTGATGTCGGGGCCAATACGAGAGATTGAGTAACCCGACTTTTTCCAAGGGTTTGGAAACGGCGAAAGAGCGGCCGCCCGCCGACCCGCAAGGGTCATTTCGGCGGCCCGCCCTCCTGACGTTCCACGAGTTTATCCAGCCTCTCGAAGACCGAGAACCCTTCCCGCGGCAGATCGTTCGTCGGGGAGGGCGCGCCGCCGCGCTGCCGCGCGGTCAATGCCTTTTCATGTTCGTGATCGTGGCAATACATACAAAGCAATTCCCAGTTGCTGCCGTCGGGCGGATTGTTCTCGTGGTTGTGGTCCTTGTGATGGACGGTCAATTCCTTCAGACGCCGGCCCTCGAACGAACGCCCACACGAAGCGCAGACATGCGGAAGCAAGCGCAATGCCCGTTCGCGATAGCTCCTCTGCCGTTCGGCCGCTTCCCGTCGGAGCGCGAGAATGCGGGGATCCGTTATGTCAGCCATAAATTCACTTATAACTTATAGAACCCCGCCGCATCAAAAACAAGTCCGAGGCCGCGAAAGGGACCGACCGCGATGAGGATATTTCCAATAGTTGCCATGGAGGTGTGGCTGGATGGCATACGTGATTCAACCGGTGGCAATCAAAAAAATGCGGCTGCGATCACTGGTCGCGGTGCAGAATGCCGATCGGACGGGGCGGCGGCCGCTGGCCGCCGTCCGGAATTTGATCCTCATTTATGCGCTGGCCTAGAATCGGGCGGTTTCGAAGGTATCTCAGAGTTTCCGCGGCTTCGTGCGGCGGGGGCGCGGGGTGGACATGAAGTCGGAGAAATGCAAGGTTTCGGCCCGGACTTCGTGGCGCCGATGCTGGCGCAAGGGCGGCGCGGTGGCCCCGGAGCGGTTTTTACGTCTCCATGGGGGCGGGGGCAACGTGTCCGATTGTTCCCCAGGTCCAATAGGTCTGCACAGGGGCCGTCAGTAGTATGGCATAGGCGGCCATCGTTGAGGGGGTGCCGGCCACGGCAACACAACGGACCGAGCCCATGACGGCGAATGCGCTCGCGCATCGGCTTGTTGTCAAGCCCGTCGCCCTGGTTCAGGAACCCCTCGATGCCTTTGAGCAACGGCGTATTTGTAGTAGGCTCGGTGATGGCGGCGCCTGCCGCTTGACAACTCCATTCCCCGCATCTCGTGAAAAGCCACCCCCAGGGCCGCGTTGTTACGCGGCGCGCGGCGCCGAACAAGCCGGCCTACTCGCCGGGTTTTCGAACGACCGCGCGAAATTCTCTACCCTCTCCGCGTCTTTTTCTGATACATCTGATAAACAGACCATGATTTCGCGTGTACGGGCTTCGCCGCGAATGGACATCGGCGCGAGACCCGACCGGTGCAGGATTCGTTCATGCGTTTCGTTCTGTCGTTGGCGGTAATTGCGGCGGGGTTGATGCTGATGGGCGCGATTTTTCGCCTGCCCGCGCGCGAATCCATCCCCACATCCGAACCCGAGCCGCCGCCCTCCGTGGAGCGGATTCAGGCGGCCGCCGAGGCTTTCCAATATGAGCGCGGCGTCTATGGCGGCGAGCTGCGCCTCAACCTCGGCGACGATCCCCAGACCTTCAACGCCGTGCTCTCGACCGACGCGGTCACTAGCAGTCTCCTCGGCTGGCTCTACGAGGGCCTCCTGACGCGCAACCGCGTGACCAACACGCTCGAACCACGGCTGGCCGCGGCCATGCCGGAACAGGTGGACGAAGACGGTCTGGTGTGGGAGGTGCCGCTACGCGAGGACGTGCGCTGGTTCGACGGCACGCCGCTGAACGCCGACGACGTCGTCTTCACGATGAACCGCATCATTTACAACAATGACATCCCCACCAGCGCCCGCTTCGCGTGGCTGCTCGACGACATGGATCCCGAGACCGGCCGGCCTATTTCGCGACAAGTGCGCGTGGAGAAGGTCGGCCCGTTTCGCGTGCGTTATACGCTGCCGTTCCGCTGGGCGTATTTTTTCGACACACTCACCCAGGAAATCTACCCGCGACACGCGCTCGAGCCGGCAGTAGAGGACGGCCGCTTCAGCAATATGTGGGACAAGTCTGTCAATCCCCGCGAGGTGATCGGCTGCGGGATGTACAAGCTATGGACCTACCGTGATGGCGAACGGGTGGTGCTGGTGCGAAATCCGGACTACTTCCGCTTCAACTCATTCGGCGACCGAATGCCCTACATCGATCGCGTAGTCTACAGCATCATCCGCGGCGCGGATCTCTCTCGCGACGCCTTCGAGGAAGGCCGGCTCGATATGACCGGCGTGCCCGGCAAGGATTTCAAGCGCATGTTCCGGCAGCAGCGCGTTTCCGACTTCACCATTTACCGCCGCGGGCCCTCCACCGGCACGCGTTTCCTCGTGCTGAACCAGAATCCGCGCGCGGACGCCGCAGGCAAACCTTTCGTGCGGCCTCACAAGCTCGCCTGGTTCCGTGACGTCCGGTTCCGGCGCGCGCTGGCGCACGCCATTGATCGCGAGGCCATCCGCGACATCATTTTCAACGGCCAGGCCTATATCCAGCATTCGCCCGTCAGCGAGGCCAACACGCTCTATTACACGGGCGACAACCGGCGCTTTCCGGAGTTCCCCGTTATCCGCTACGATTTTAATCTCGACCGCGCGCGGGCCTATCTGGACGAAATGGGGCTGACGGACCGCGACGGCGACGGCATCCGCGAGGATGCCGCCGGCAATCCCGTGGAGTTCGTCATCAACACCTACGCGGACAGTCCTGAATATGCTGCTATTGTCGCGCTGATGCGCGAGGATTTCCGCAAAATCGGCGTGCGCATTGAGCTAGCGCCGCTGACGTTTTCCGCCCTAGTAGGCAAGCTGACCCGCGAATTCACCTGGGAGGCGATCATCATCGGACTGACCGGCGGCTACGACGATCCGATGAACGGTGGGCGCAACGTGTGGCCGACTTCCGGCAACCTCCACATGTGGAATCCGAATCAGGAGGACGACCGCCACGCCTACGAGTGGGAGCTGCGTATCAACGAGATCTTCGCCCTCGCCCAGCGCACACCGCCCTATGAAGAGCGCCTCCGCCTCGCTGCCGAGTTTCAGCATATCATCTCGCGCGAGGTCCCCTTGATCTACACGGTCAGCGAGGCGGTCAACACCGCCGTCTATAACCGATTCGGCAATTTCAATCCGACAATTTATCAACTGGCGGATATTGATATGATGTTCGATCGCACATTGCGGGAGACACTTGCACGGCCATGAGCGGGCGGTGTACAGCGATACGTTCCGCCGAATGGCTCCAGGCGGTGGTATAGCCATGCGCGCTTACATCATACGCCGACTGTTGATTTCGGTCCCGTTGGTCTTCTTGATGACCTTCGTGGTCTTCGCAGTCATCAACACCGATCCCCAGAGCGCCCTCGATCGCTTCATCCTCAACCCCAACATCAGTTTTCAGGTCATCGAGCAGGTCAAGGAACGGACAGGATTCTATGACCCCATGCCGGTGCGGTATATCAAGTGGCTGGGCGGCGTGCTGTTCGATATCCGCGTGGGGCGGCCCGGCCGCTCGCTGGTCAGTTTCGCCGATCCGCGTCAGTTCCCGGAACAGTTCGCCGTGGATACGGCTTTCGAGCTTGTGGCACCCGCCGCCGAATTGACGCCCGCGCAGCCGGAGTGGCGTCTTTTCGATTGGCCGCAAGCCGTCTCGCGGCTGGCGTCCGTTGCGGACGCCGCCACGGCATTTGCCGTCGAAATTGAAACCCTGGAGCGACCAGAACCGGCGCCGTCCGACCCGCCGCCGTCGTTGACGGTGACGCTGAAAGGCGAAGCGGGTGAGACCTGGCAACAGACCTGGCCGCTGGCGGAGACCGGGCCGGCCACGCTCCGGATTCCCGCGCCGGCGCTGCAGCAGGCCGGTCTCTGGAAGAAGCCGCCGGCGTCCTTTCATTTGCGGCTCAACGGGCAAGCGCGCGTTACGCTGCGCGCGGTGCAAACCACGCTCGACCTCTATGAGATTTTGCGGCCCGCGCGCCGCCGTCCCTATCTCACGCTGCGGTTCCCCGCCGCCGACGCCGCCCTGACGTTGCGTCAGCCCGGATCGCCTCACATCACCCATCGGCTCCGCCGGCACGACTGGAAGCCGCGCGGCAAACCGGTCGGCGTGGACGATCGCGGCGAGCCGGTGCTTTCGACGGAGAGTTTTCGCAGCTTACGCATCGAAGTCGGCAATCCCGGCGCGGAGGAAGCGGCCTACGATCTCCGTGTGGTCAGCGGGTCGGAGACGGCTCGGCGGACGACGTCGCGCACGTTCCGTCTAGGCCCGCGCGAACGCGCCGTGCGCGAATTTCCGCTCGCGGACCTGGCCGCCGGAGGCGCCGATCTCGAACAGGTGCACGAGATCGGCTGGGCCGCGCTCAGCCCCTCGCGCCTCAACGTCTATCGCGTGGAGCTGGCGCTGGACGTGCCGGCGGTGACCATCGGCGGCGTGCCGGACTTCGGACGCAGTCACGATAATATTCCCGTGCTTGAAAAACTCGCCGGCCGCGTCAAGAACACGGTATTGCTGGTGGTGGCCTCGATGCTGCTGACGTGGATCATTGCGCTGCCCGCGGGCATCTTCGCCGCTGTGCGGCAATATCGGTGGAGCGACAAGATTCTGAGTTTCCTCACGTTCATCGGCATGTCGCTGCCGTCATTTTTTCTGGCGGTCCTCGTGCGCTATCTGCTGCAGGAGGCGTCGGACCCGCACAGTCCCCTAGCCTTTCTGCCCGATCTGCCCGACAGCGGCCGCACGAGTATCCATTTCGACAGCCTCTCGCCGTGGGGACAGACCCTGGACCTGATCCGCCACGCCATCGCCCCGACGGTCGTGCTGGCGCTCGGCGGGCTGGCGGGGCTTCAGCGGGTCATGCGCGGCACAATGCTCGAGACGCTGCGCCAGCCGTTTATCGTGACCGCGCGCGCCAAGGGGTTGAGCGAGCGAATGGTCATCTACAAACACGCACTGCGCAACGCCATCACGCCCTTTGTCGCCGGATTCGGTTCGATTCTGCCGGGGCTCATTGGCGGAAGCCTCTTCATCGAGATGGTGTTCAACTACCCCGGCGTCGGCCAGATGATGTATCCGGCGGTGCTCAATCGCGATTTGAATCTCGTGATGGCCAACACGCTTATCGCGGCGCTGCTGCTGGTCGTCGGAAATCTGATCGCCGACATTCTGTTGGCCATCGTGGATCCGAGGGTGTCCTATGACTGAGGAAAGCGTCATTCCTCCGGCCCGCTCGCCCACGTCGCTGGCGTGGCGGAAGTTGCGGCGTCACACGCTAAGTCTCTACGGCGGCTTGATTCTTCTGGTGCTCTACACGTTGATGATCTTCGCCGACTTCATCAGTCCCTACGCCTACTGGGAAGGCGCGAAAGACAAGAGTTATTTCTGGCCGACGATCATCCATTGGCGTGACGCGCAGGGCCGTCTGACCCGCCCCTACATCTACAACGGCTATCGCCTGCTCGACGCCGATTTCAACGAGCACTATGTCGAGGGGCGGCCCGAAAACGCCGCACTCATCGCCGAACGGCTGCGCATCCCCATCAAACAGGTCGACACGCGGGCCTATCCGATTCGTTTCCTGGTGCGGCGCGGTCCGCCGCGCAAAATCCTCGGCCTGTGGACCAGCCGCCTGCATCTGTTCGGCATCGAGTCAGAGGCCGATCGCGCGGGGACTTCAGCGACGGTGACGGACACCGCCGAATCGGATCGCCTGACGCGCTACCCGCCGATGCTCTATCTGCTCGGCGCCGACCACCTCGGACGCGACGTGCTCTCCCGTGTGCTCTACGGCTCGCGCGTGTCGCTGACCATCGGCATAGTCGCCGTGCTGATCTCATTCTCCATCGGCATGGTGCTCGGTGGCATCTCGGGCTATTTTTCCGGCACGACCGACGTCGTGCTTCAGCGCCTCTGCGAAATGATGATGATGGTGCCGGGGTTCTACCTGCTGCTGGCGCTGCGCAGCTCCTTCGATGCGGCGAAGATGAGCTCCACTCAGATTTATTTTGCGGTGGTCATTATCCTCTCCTTCATCGGCTGGGCCGGTATGGCCCGCACGATCCGCGGCATGGCGCTGGGCCTCAGCCGTGGCGAGTACGTGCTGGCCGCGCGCGCACTGGGCACCTCACACCTGCGCGTCATCCTGCGCCACGTCCTGCCGGGCACGCTGAGCTATGCGATCGTCTCGGCAACGCTCGCCATCCCCGCCGGCATGCTCGGCGAGTCAGGCCTGAGTTTTCTCGGCCTCGGCATCCAGGACCCGGAGGCGAGCTGGGGCAACATGCTGCAGCAGACGATGAATATCGTGAACATCCGCTATTATCCGTGGCTGCTCGTCCCCGGCGTCATGATTTTCATCACGGTGGTGGCGTTTCAGTTCCTCGGCGACGGCCTGCGCGACGCCTTCGACCCGCGCACCATCGTGCGCGCCGTGAAAAGAAAGGACTGATTCCGGCGGCGCCAAGGCCAACGTCTTGAGCAAGGGCGTAAGCATGAAGGAAAGCACGAAAGCATCGGACCGGCGGCGGGCGTATGCGCGGCGCGGCCGCCGGCCGGATGACGGCAGCAACGGATGAATCGAACGACACTCGGATAATCCATGGAACCCTTGAACCCAGATTTCGCCCGCGGCGGCGCAAGCGGCCAGAAGACCGGCGGCGCCGACGGTTGTCTCGTCCGCATCCGCGGCCTGCGGACGACGTTTCACCTCGACGAGGGCGTCGCGCAGGCCGTGCGCGGGGTGGATCTCGACATCCCGGCCGGCGCGACGATCGGCTTGGTGGGCGAGTCCGGCTGCGGCAAGAGCGTCACAGCCCTCTCGCTGCTGCGGTTGATTCCCGATCCGCCCGGCCGGATCGAGGCCGAAAGCCTGCGGTATGGGGATATGGAGCTGACGCGCCTTTCCGAGTCCGAAATGCGCGAGGTGCGCGGCAACCGTATCTCGATGATCTTTCAGGAGCCGATGTCGAGTCTCAATCCCGTCTTCACCATCGGTTCACAGATTATCGAGGGGATTCGTCTGCACCGGACCCGGTCGAAAAGCGAGGCGCGAGCGATCGCGCTGGAGATGTTGCGCGCCGTCGGTATTCCGAACCCGGAGCAGCGGCTCAACGAGTATCCGCACCAGCTCTCCGGCGGCATGCGGCAGCGCGCCATGATCGCGATGGCCCTGGCGTGCCGGCCGGGGCTGGTCATTGCCGACGAGCCGACGACCGCGCTCGACGTGACGATCCAGGCGCAGATACTCTCGCTGTTGCGGCGGCTGCAGCGCGAATTCGGTATGTCGGTACTGCTGATCACGCACGATCTGGGCGTGGTCGCCCAGATGGCGCGGCGCGTGGCGGTGATGTACGCGGGGCTGATCGTCGAAGAAGCCGAAACGGCCGAACTGTTCCGGCATCCCCTGCATCCCTACACCTCCGGCCTGTTTCGCAGCATCCCCCGGCTGGGCGCGCGGGCGGAGCGGTTGACGGCCATCCCCGGCGCCGTGCCGAATCCAGTCGCCATCCCCTCCGGCTGCGCGTTTCATCCCCGGTGTCCCCACGTGATGGATATTTGCCGCGCGGAAATACCGCCGCTGTGCGTGTACCGGCCGGACCATCGCGCCGCTTGCCACTGGCTGGAGCGGGGCGCCGCCACCCCGCAGACGAAGGAGGCGCCGTGAACCCGGAGGCCGCACTCGCTGTGGAATTGTTGACGCCGCTGGAGGCCTGGCTGCAGCCGCTCCTGTGGTACGTCGTGCCCAACACGCTGTTGAACCTCATGACGACGGCCTGGCTGTACGGACACCTGCGCGCCCAGCGCCGGCTCGGCGATCCCGTCGCCGTAGGGGCCTGGACCGCCTACAGCTTCCTGATCGGCCTGATCTGGCCCGCCATCACCGGTCCGCTCGCTTACCGCACCTGGGAGGATGCGCGCCGCCGACGGCATGACTCGGCCTTCTGGGCGGCGATCGTCTCGCTCTTCTCGTGGGTCGGCTACATCGCTTATCGCGTGTTCGACGATGCCGATAGCCGCGGCATGCGCGCGGCGGCGTGGTCGGCGCTGGCCTGGGCCTGGTATGCCGGACTGAGCGTCGCGGTCCCGCTCGCCGCCATCCTCTCGCCGGTCTTTCGCGCCCGGTTCTTCGCGCCCGGCCGGCTGCTTTGGAGCATTCCGCTGGCGCTCTCGGCGCTGGCGGCGTTTCCGGTCGGCTACAGCGCTCTTCGCCGGCGACTGCGGTTCGATGATGTGCGCCGACGATGGCGCGATCCGGCCGTGCCCGAAGACGTCCTCCTGCGCGTCGAGGGGTTGAAGACGTGGTTCCCCGTACGCAGCGGCGTCTTCTCCGCCATCCGAGGCTACGTCCGCGCCGTGGACGGCGTCAGTTTCGACGTCCGACGCGGCGAGGTGCTGGGGTTGGTTGGCGAATCCGGCTGCGGCAAGACGACGGTCGGACGCACCATCCTTGGCCTGATCCCGCTGACAGCGGGGCGCGTGCTGGCCGACGGCGTGGACCTCTCCCGCCTCAACACCGCCGAGTGGCGAGCGATGCGCGAAAAGCTGCAGGTGATCTTTCAGGACCCGATCGGCTCGCTCAATCCGCGCATGACCGTCGGCGCCATCGTCGCCGAGGGCCTCGAAATTCACGGCATCGGCACGCGGGCCGAACGGCGCCGACGCGTCGCGGAGCTGCTCGAGCGCGTCGGACTGCCGGCGGATGCGCAAAACCGGTATCCGCACGAGTTCAGCGGCGGGCAGCGCCAGCGCATCGGCATTGCGCGCGCGCTGGCCCTGGGGGCGGACTTCATCGTATGCGACGAGCCGGTCAGCGCGCTCGACGTCTCCATTCAGGCGCAGATCATCAACCTCATGCGCGATCTGCAGCGTGAATTTCGCATAAGCTATCTTTTCATCGCGCATGACCTCGCCGTGGTGGAGCACATCTCCAACCGCGTCGCCGTGATGTACCTGGGGCGCATCGTCGAGCTCGCCGGACGCGACGAGCTCTACAACCGCCCGCTGCATCCGTACACCCAGGCGCTGATGGCCTCCATACCGAACCCCGACCCGGAGCAGCCGCACGAGGCGCCGCCCCTGACCGGCGATCTGCCGAGCCCGATGAATCCGCCTTCCGGCTGCCGTTTTCGTACGCGCTGTCCGCGCGCCGTGGCCGCCTGCGCCGAAATCGAGCCGCCGCTCAAGGATTACGGCGACGGCCACCTCGCCGCCTGCATCCGCATCGGCGAAGCGGATTGCCAGTCCCGAATTTGAGCGCATCTACCCGCCGTCCGCATGGTGGAGCGATTGGAAAGTATGGACCGCTCCGCTTCGCGTTTCACATCGGCACTTTGCTTTCGGCCTCCGGCGCGTCGCGGACGTAGGCGGGAATGGCCAGGCCGGAGAGGCGTCGGCGCAGCTCGCGCATCAGCGCGCGGCCCCACGCCGGCGACACCCGGAAATGCCCCACGCCCCGCACCGGATCGCACTGAAAAAGGTAGTACGGCCGCACGCGCATCCGGATCAGCCCGCGAAACAGCGCCTCCAGCGTGTCGGCGTCATCGTTGACCCCGTGCAGCAGCACGGTTTGATTGCCGAGCGGCACGCCCGCATCGGCCAGCCGCTCGCAGGCGGCCGCGGCCTCCGCCGTGAGCTCCGCCGGATGATTGAAATGCACGTTCATCCACACCGGATGATACCGCCGCAACAGGGCGCACAGCTCACGATCCACGCGCTGCGGGAGGACGACCGGCGCACGCGTGCCGATGCGCAGGATTTCGATGTTCGGCGCGCGCCGCCGAATCTCCTCCAGCCAGCGGGCGAGTTGCGACGTGTCGAGCGTGAGCGGGTCGCCGCCCGAGATCAGCGCTTCGCGCAATTCCGGCCGCGCCGCCAGCCATTCCGCCGTGCGGCGCGGGCTTACCGCTTCGCCCGCGCCATCCCGTCCCACGCGATGCTTGCGTGTGCAATGGCGGCAATAGGTGGCGCATTGCAGCGTGACCAGCACCAGCGCGCGATCGCGATAGCGCCGAATCAAACCCGGCGCTTCTTCATGCGACGCTTCGTGGAACGGGTCCGCCTCGCAAAAAATCGGATCGTCTAGCTCCGCCGCGCGCGCGACGCATAGCCGGAAAATCGGATCCGCGTCGGACGGTTGCCGGATGAGCGCGGCGTAATATGGCGTGACCGCCATCGGATAGCGCGCGGCGGCACGGCGGTCCGCGGCGGAGGGACGCCACGCGGGAAACCGGCGCGCCAGATCGTCCGGCGACCGCAGCCGATGCCGAAGCTGCCAGCGCCAGTCGCGCCATTCGGCGGGCGTCGCGTCACTCCACGCGGGCGGTTTTCCAAGGCTTGGAAAAGCGGAGGGCGTTTTTTTCCAAGCCTTGGAAAATTTCCGCCCCTGGTTTTCCAAGCCTTGGAAAACGCGCGCCTCTCGCCGACTCGGCGCTCCCTTTCGGTTCGTCGCTGCGTCTTTTTCGTTCACGGATTCGCATCCTCGATGCGCCAGTATTTTTCCATGCCATAAGGAAAGGCGTGCGGACGATAATTCCACAGGCGCCCGCTCTTCAAGACCACCTCGACCGGACGGCCGACGAGCAGCCAGGGCGCGTCTTCGACGAGAATCTCGACCATCCGCGCGCAAAGCGCCGTGCGCTCGGGCGTGTCGGGCATTTCCCTCATGCGCTCGTAGAGGCGGTCGTATTCGGGGTTGGCGTAGTTGACGCGGTTGGGGCCGGGCGAGGCGTTCGGGCCATAGAAGAGCTGGAGAAAATTCTGGGCGTCGGGATAATCCGCCACCCAGCTCAGACGAAACATCTGCGCCTGACGCCGCGCCAGCTTCTGGAAAAAGGTGGGGCGGTTGTTGTAGGACGGCATCACGACGACGCCGATGCGATCCATGAATTGGATGAAGAGGTCGGTGGACTGGCGAATTTCGGGGCGGTCGGCGTCGGCGATTTCCAACGTCAGTTGCAGACGGCGACCGGTATGCGGATCGCGCCCGTCGGGATAGCCGGCCTCGGCCAGCAACGCACGCGCCCGATCGAGATCGAAGCCGACGGGACGCGACGGCGGACCGGGATCGCCGGCAACGCCCGCGGGCACGGGGCTGAGGGGGCGCCGCACGCGCCCGCCGTGGAAGCGCGACCAGGCTTCGCCGTCGAACGCCCATGCGAGCGCCAAGCGCAGGGCACGGTTCGGGCCGAGGACGGGGTCGTCCATGTTGAAGCCGATGTACTGAATTTCGAGCGCCTCATGGCGCAGGGCCTCGATGCCGCCGAGGCTTAGCGATTCGCGCAGCGCGCCGGTCTCGTCGAACACGGCGTCCCAGTTGTCGCGCGCGACGCCGATGAGGTCGAGCCGTCCCTGGAGGAAGAGGAGCCACTGCGTGGTGGGGTCCTGGACGACGTAAGCGACGATGCGCCCGATCGCCGGCAGACCCACGGCGGCCTCCGCGCGGCCGGCGGCAGTCCAACGCGGGTGGCGGACAAATTCCATGCGATAGTTCGGACGCCACGAGGCGAGTTGGAACGGGCCGGTGCCGACCGGATGGCGTCCGAAATCCTCGCCATAATACTCCACCGCCTCGCGCGGAACCACATAGGCGTAATGCATCGCCAGCACCCACAGGAGCTGCGGATAGGGACGCTTCAAGCGCAGGCGCAGTGTGCGCGCGTCCTCGGCGCGAAGTCCGGAAACGGGGCGGTCGTAATCGGCACGGCCTGCCGCAGCGGCCGCCACACGAAACTCGTCCAGCCCCACGATGCGATCGCTGAATGCCCACCAGCCGGACGAAGCCACGAAGGGGTCGGCCACGCGTTGGATGCTGTAGACGAAATCCTCCGCCACAACCTCGCGCCCAACGCCGCCGGTGGCGACAAAACAGGGATCGTCGTGAAACCGAATGCCGGCGCGGAGTCGAAAGACGTATTCGAGGCCGTCGGCCGAGACCTCGGGCATGGACTCGGCCAGCGAGGGCATGAGGCGATAAGGCCGCGCCTCTGGATCGTATTGCAGGAGCCCCTCATAGAGGCGCGCATAGACGGCGGCGGAAGCCGCATCGCCCGCGCGGGCGGGGTCGCATCCGCCGATACGCGCGCCAATGAGCCGAAGCGTGGCGACGTCGTCGGCGTGGCGGGACGCGCGCCCGCATCCGGCGCAGAACAGGAGCGCGAAAACGGCGAGCAACGCGCGGCGCGCATTCATGGCGCATCGAGTCCGAGGGGGGCGGTGGGACGGATTTCCAGCGCGCTGGGCGGTCGCACCGTCCGCCCGAATCCCGCCGCCGCCACGGCCGCGACCATGGCGGCGTTGTCGGTGCAGAATTCCGGCGGGGCGAGGCCCAGACGCGCGCCGCGCTGTGCTGCCGCTTCGGCCAAGCGCTGCCGAAGCCGCCGGTTGCGCGCCACGCCGCCGGCGGCGGCAATCTGGCCAACGCCCAGCCGATGGGCCGCGGCCTCTACCCGCTCGACCAGCGCGGCGACCACAGCCTCCTCGCAGCTCGCGGCCAAATCGCGCAGGAGCGGCGATTCGCGCGCCTCCGGGTGATCGCGCACGAAGTAGCGCACCGCCGTCTTCAATCCACTGAAGCTGAAACAAAACGCCGGATCGAGGCCCTCAACGCCGGCGCTCGGACGCCCGCGCGGCAAAGGCACGCGCGCCGGGTCTCCGCCCTCCGCGGCACGCTCGATGGCGGGTCCGCCCGGATATTCCAGGCCCAGCAACTGCGCGCATTTGTCGAGCGCCTCGCCGGCGGCGTCGTCGAGGGTCACCCCCAGCAGGCGCGGCGCGTCGTTCCCGCCCGGCAAATGAAACAACGATGTGTGGCCGCCGGACACCACCAACGCCACGGTCGGCGCGCGCGGATCCAGCGGACAGTCCTCTCCCAAAAACACGGAGCGCAAATGAGCCTCGATATGGTGGACGGCGATCAACGGACGGTCCAACCGCATCGCCAACGCCTTGGCGGCGGTCACCCCTACCAGCAACGCCCCCGCCAGCCCCGGCTCGCTGGTGACGGCGATACCGTCCACTTCGCCCCAGGCGATACCCGCCTCGGCCCGCGCGCGCTCGACAATGGCCGGCAGACGTTCGACGTGCGCGCGCGAGGCGATCTCGGGCACGACGCCGCCGTAGGGCGCGTGCTCCCGGATCTGACTATGGACGACATTCGACAGCACGCGGCTGGGCGCCGCGACCACCGCCGCCGCCGTCTCATCGCACGAGGTCTCGATGCCGAGAATGCAAATCATTGCCTCGCCATCATCCGCGATGCCTCGCGCCCGTCAAGCGCGCGGATTTTCGACGTGTATCGGCCGCCTTGTTTCGCGCCGCGGAAAAAGACGCGGCGCCCGCGATTTCCCATCTCCCATCTCGAGACCGTCGAACGTTCATCCACTGTCCCTTTTCGATTCGGCAGGCGTCGGCGCCGCGCCGGGTCCGCCTCCTTTTCGTCCCCCTCTTTCCCTGATTGCTCAAAGTCGCCGATTTCTGCATATTTCGTAATATGAGCACTAACGGACCCATGCATATTCCCGTTCTGCACGAGGTGGATATCTTCATCGCCGGCGCGGGATCCGGCGCTGTCGCGGCGGCCCTTGCCGCCCGTCGCGCCGGTCGCCGTGTCGCCGTGGCTTCAGACCTGACGTATTTCGGCGAAGAATGCGCGGGCGCGCTGCGCGTACAGCCTTCCCGCTCTTCTGAGCATGCGCTATTTCGCAAGCTCTTTCCTTCGGAACCCGCCGCGCCTCGCACGCCCTTGCAATTGAAACACGTGCTCGAAACCGAGCTTCTAGATGCCGGTATCCCCTTCCTGTACGGCGTCCGTCCGGTCGCGCTGCTGAAATCCGAATCCGGCGAGGCGATGGGTGTCGTGTTGGCGGCGCGTACGTCCCTCTATGCGATCGTCTGTGGCGCCCTGGTGGACGCCACGCGTCAAGGCCTGCTGGCCCGACTGGCCGGCGTGCCCCGGACGCCCCGCGGCGCCGCCACCTCCGCCCTCGAATGGAACGTCCTCGCCACGGAAGCGCCGAAACCCGAATGCCCCGAACATTACACTTGTGAGGAAATTGGCGCACTGTTTGGTCGGATTCCCACTCCGCGCGGTGAGGTGGAGACGCAGGCGTTTCGGCTGCGGTTTTCTCCAGTCCCTGACGGCCGATCCATTCCGGCGCGCGCGGCGATCGAACACCAAATCAAAAGCCGCCTGTTCGATCCCCATGTGATTTACGCGGCCGACCTCGCGCTCATCCCCGCCCTGGACCGCGCGCAGGGGCGGCAAATCCGACCGTGGATGCGACTGGACGAGGAAGATTTCCGCGTCCGGCCCGGTTTTTTCCTATTGAACGGATGGCTGCCGCTCGACGAAGAAGGATTGGCCGCTCTCGAAGAGTCCGCGGCGCAAATCGAGTTGGGCCATCGCGTCGGCCTTCTCGCCGCCGAATCCGTACGGGGCGAGCACACCGTGGGGCGTTTCACGCTGGACAGTGGCGGAAACGAGGCGCGCGGGCCATTTCTTTTCGCGCCATCGTTTGTCCGGCCCGCGGAGGACCTTCGCCGGATAGAGGTGGTCTTCGAAAGCGCGCCGGTCATCGGAGACTGCGACGTGGTGGTGGCCGGGGGCGGCACCGGCGGGGCGCCGGCAGGCATCGGCGCCGCGCGCGCCGGCGCGCGCGCGGTCGTGCTGGAGGCGCTCCACGGCCTCGGCGGAGTCGGCACGCTCGGTTTCATCGCCAACTACCACTTCGGCAACCGCGTGGGATTCACCAGGGAGATTGACGAGGGTGTGGCGAAGGGACAGGCCTTCACTACTGACCGGATGGGCTCCGCCTGGTCCCCAGAACTCAAAAACGCGTGGTATCAGCGCGCTCTGCTGGAAGCCGGCGGCACGGCCTGGTTCGGCAGTTACGCCTTCGGAGTTTACCGGCAAAACGACCGCGTCACAGGTCTTCTGGTTTCCACGCCTTTCGGGTCCGGCCTGTTGCGCGCCGGTGCGGTGGTGGACGCCAGCGGCAACGCGGACATCGCCGCCGCGGCGGGCGCGCCCGTCCGCTGGGTCACTTCGCGCCATGTGGCCGTGCAGGGCGCGGGGCTTTCGCCCCGCACGTTGGGCCAGCGCTACAGCAACACCGATCACACGTTCGCGGACGACAGCGATCCAGTGGGCGTGACAGCCGCCTTCGCGGCCGCGCGCGCCAAATTCCCGGACCAGTTTGACGCCGCCACGATCGTCAATTCGCGCGAGCGTCGCCAAATCCTCGGCGAAATCGAGCTGTCGCCGCTCGATTTCCTCGCGCGCCGGACATTTCCAGACACCGTCACCATCGCCTACAGCAATTTCGACACACACGGTTTCACTGTGCATCCGGTCTTTCTCTGCGTCCCGCCGGACAAAGAAGGGCTTTACGCCCATGTGCCGTTCCGCTGTCTCCTGCCGCGCGGCGTCGAGGGATTGATCGTCATCGGCCTGGGCATGAGCGCCCACCGCGACGCCCTGCCGGTGGTGCGTATGCAGGCGGATATCCAGAACCACGGCTATGCCGCCGGTCTGGCCGCCGCGTGGGCCTCATGCAAAAGCGTTCGCCTCCGCGACGTGGATATTCGCGCCTTGCAGCGACGACTGGTGGAGGCCGGCATCCTTCCACCGGAAGTCCTGGAGCAGGGCGATTCCTTCCCGCTTCCGCCAGAGACCGTCCGCGCCTCCGCCCAGCAAGGCCCGACAACGCTCTATCACGCCGCTGTTATTTTCGCGCATCCTGAAATCAGCGCGCCCGTGCTTATGGAGACCTTGCAAAAGGATGAGGACCCCCAACGACGCGAACGCGCCGCGCTGGCGCTCGGACTGATGGGACGGCCCGAAGTCACGGAACCGCTGGCGCAGATCGTGCGGTCGCGCGGTTGGGACGAGGGATGGAATTTCCGCGGCATGGGGCAATTCGGCTTCAGCACAAGCCGCATGGACGCCCTGCTCATCGCTCTTGGGCGCGCCGCGGCGGCCGCGAATGACGGCGCGGCGCGGACCGCCACGCTCGCCGCGATCCGGGAAAAAATCGAGGCGCTCGATGAAAACGCCGCCTTCTCGCACGTGCGGGCCGTCGCTGTGGCGGCAAGCATCCTCGGCGACGCGCGGCTAGCGGAGCCGCTGACTCGGCTCCTGCAAAGGCCGGGCATGAGCGGCCATGCGCAGACGGATATGGCGCAGACCGTGCGTACCATCAGTCCGGAGCGAAACGAAACGCACTCCCGTAACCATGCGCTGCGGGAGCTGTATCTCGGGCGCGCGATTTACCTGTGCGGCGACCCGGAGGGTATCGGGCGGCGCGTGCTCGAGACCTATGCGCGTGATCTGCGAGGGCCGTTCGCCCGCCATGCGGCGGCAGTGCTGGCCGAACGCGATCTGGACGCGCTGCGCCGCGAGAGCATCTGAGGCGAGCGACCGCCCTTGCCAAATTCACCGTGGCCGGGTCTCTCGCCTCACGGCACATCCGAACCGCGAACGCCATCGCGAGTGAGATTGGGATTCGGATTGCCGTCGTTGGCCGTGCGCAGAGAGGCGGCTTCGACAAACGCGACGTGTCCGTCGGCAAAGAGAAAATTTCGCTGACCGCCGGGAGCGAACCATCCGCGATCGCCGACGAACGGCGCGTGGACGCTGCTCCACTCGCCGGCAAGCACCTTGGAGGAAGGGAATACGACAGCGGCGGCCTTCTGCGGCGCCGGCGGGCGGGGATTGGTGTAGTTGTCGGCGGTGGACGTCATGCCGTTGATCTGCTCTGGCGAATGGTAGAAGGCCATTGAATAGGCGTAGGAGGTGTAGTCGTATTGTTGCGACGCTTTGACATCGCCGGGACAGAAGAACACGCCCGGACCGCCCGCCCGCGGCAGAAACGGTTCGAGCTCGGGTCGCCAGCCACGCCCCATCCAGAGCCAGATGCCGGGGCGAACCGGGTCCTCGGCCCACGGGTAGACGCCGGCGTGGGATTGCAGATACATTTCGAAAGCCAGTCCGACTTGTCGGAGATTTGAGGCGCAGACCGTGCGATGCGCGGCGCGACGCGCGCGCGTCAGGCCGGGCATCAACATCGCGGCGAGTATGGCGATAATGCCCAGTGTAACCAGCAGCTCGATCAGTGTGAAACCCGTGCGCGCGCGCCTCAAGCGGGATGACTTGCCCATCAATTTTTCCGTCTTCATATCGCCCATGATTATCCTCGACCCAAAGGCCGTTGTTCCCATTCTCGTCGTTGTCTTCACGCGCCCGTCGTTCGCGGCACTGACAAATCTGCCGCGACCCACCCGCCCTTCAGAAAACGGTGTTTCCCCATCTTCACCCACTCGGAACCTTCCAGACTACGGCGCAGCGGATCACGGCCCGGACCACGAGCATACCGGCATGGCGATCTGACGAGAAGCAAACAATGGAAGGAGGGAAAAGGTGACGGGGGATGGCATTGGAGCCTTTTCTGATCACGCCATCGAGTTCCAAGAACATCAACCCGATACAATTGACGAGGTTTTTCATACGCGGAGTGTTTTCGCAGAGCGAATTCCACGCCGACACACCCGAGAAGCGCGCCGGATATGTGCGGAAAGCGCCGGCGAAAGGCGAGCGCTCATGCGCTATTTTTCATACGAATGCGCTGCGGAAGGCGCCAGCATACGGCACGCTGGAGGGACGGAACACGATCTGGGACGCCAAATCACTTCTTCCGCACCCAGAAATCGTCGCCGGGGCCGTTGACCTCGCGCAACACCACATGGACGCGCGCCACGGGTACCTCGACAGAAATCTGCGTGGCCAGCCGCCGGGGATCGCGCGAGACCCAGATCCACATCCGTCCCTTGCGCACCACGATGCCCCGGAACTCCGCCTTCGGCTCGACCTTCAGACACGACAACCGCCCATAACGGTCGAGACGGATGCGCTCCACATCCGTCACCTGCAATTCCAGGTCGTATATCTTTTCATCGGCCATGACGCGCAGCGATCGCTTCTCGCCCACTTCCAGGGCGAATTGCCGCATCCAGTACATCAGCGACGGGATGTCGCGCGTCTCGGGTTCGAGCGGGAAGGATTTGGTTCGGCCGTTTAGATGAGAAACCCATTGGGCCTCGTTCCGCTCCCAGTCAAAAGTCGTGGTCTCATGATAACGGTTCCGGCCCTGCTTCATATTCACGGTGAAACGCAGCGGCAGAAAACGCTCCGGCTCGATGACGCTTTCGATCTGGTCATCCACCGGATAAATCGCCGAGAGCACTTTGTTGGTCCGCGTGCGGATGACGATGCGCAGCAGGCGCTGGCCTTCTTCTTCGATCCACTCGGTCGTCACTCGCGACTCGCCGACCGGCACCGCGCTCCAGTAAATGCCGTAAACCAGCTCTTCGCCGACTGGAAACCAAAGCGGGATCTCGGCCGCCGGCTCAGCGCGGGCCTCCATGGCGACCGCGCACCACGCCGCGATGGCGAATGTTTTCCAAGCCTTGGAAAACATCCGGCGGCGGTTTTCCAAGCCTTGGAAAATCATCCGCATATCATCTCGATGACTGAACCGTCGCAATATATCCGCGAAATCCCGAAAACGCGAATGGAAAGCGGAGGTATCCGACCTCCCGCCAACCGCAACCCGTCGGGCGATTCCGCGCGCGAGGCGCTATTCTCCACCCGTCGCGTCGCCATGGTAGACGACCGCCACGCCCTCTCCCTTCGCTTGATCGCGCACGGTGATCGCGTTGGCGCCGCGCCCGCCAAAGCCCACGTACACCGCGCCCGTGCCGGCGGCGGACTCGATCCGGCCCAAGCCGGGATTCGAGACCGACCATTCGAGTGGAAGAAAGAGCCGCGGCACCGCGTTGGTGTTCGCGGGCGCCGCGCTCAGCGCCACGGCGCCCCGCCCATCCGCCAACACGGTCGAGGCGGGGGTCACGGCGATGGCGTGTTCGCTGGTTTTGGAACTTTCGCATCCGACCGCCAGGAGCGACAACCCCAGCGCGGCCCCCCATATCCGCACATCACCCTTCATCGTCGAAATGATCTTCATCCTCGGTCTCCTTCGCGCCCGGAACATCCGCGTCTTTCGTCGCTTCCGTTTCCGAGTTTTCCAGGTTCATCTCCGCATCAAAGAGCCGTCCGGCCCGCGATTTCAGCAACGCGGATGTTATCTCCCCCCGCCTCATTTCGGCGCGCGCGAGCGCGTCGAGTGCGCCCGGCTCGGCCACAATGTACGGGGTCAGAAAAATAACCAGCTCTTTCTTCACGTCTTCCGTCACCGAGCGCCGGAACAACGCGCCCAACAGGGGGATATCGCCCAGCAAAGGAACCTTTCGCACGGACTGCTTCTTCTGGCTCTCCATGAGGCCGCCGATGACCACGGTTCGACCATTGGGCGTCACGACGACCGTCTCGGCCCGGCGTTGGGCGATGACCGGCGCGCGGACGGTTTCGGACACCGGCACGGTCTTATCCGTCAGCGTCGAAATTTCCGGCGCGACAATCAACTCGACCTGGTCGTCCGATAGGATGAACGGCGTGACACGCAAAATAATGCCGACGTCCGCGTATTCGATGGTATTGAACACCGAGCCGGTGTCGGTCACGCGGCTGTTGGTGACGAACGGCACCTCCTCGCCGACGACGATAACGGCCTCCTGGTTGTTGCGAGCGAGGATAGCGGGACGCGACAGCACCTCGAGCTGGCCTCGTTCGGCCATGGCCCGCAGCGTGACATCGAAATCGTTCGTCAGCAGGCGCCAAAATCCGCCCTCCATTTCGGCGGCCACGCCCCAGGCGGTCTGCGCGCGGCTTTCGCGCACGTCGCCCGAGGCCGAGGTGTGCAGGAGGTCCGCGCCGAGGTCCATGCCGCGTCGGTGGGTGACTTCGACAAAGAGGACCTTGATCAGCACTTGTGGTTTGGGCTGGTCGAGCGACTCGATCACGCGTCGGACCTGCTCGTTCGTCTCCGGATCGGCGATGACCACGATGGAGCGGGTCTCCGGATCAATCTGGATGATGGCGCTGCCGATCTCCGTGCGGCTGCCGTACGTTCGGGTGGCGGTCGGGCCGGACGGCGGGCGGGGCGTTTGTGCCGTAGGCGCGGCGGGCGCCGCCATGCGCTGCGGCCAGAACGGGGACGGCGGCTGCTGGGCGTGGGTCGAGCGCCCAAGCCCGAGGACGAACAGACAAAAGACGACGATTCGGAGAATCGCTGAATAATGAAGCGTAAAGCGTTTTTTCATGTTTTCACCTGCGGGTGGAAGACCGGATAGCGCCCGATGTGTTGGATTCGGTTCTCGCTCCCTGGGCGGCCCGCTCCGCCAGGCGGCCGGAGACTGCGCCGGTTCCGGTGGTCGGGGCGGTCGGACTGCGGACACGCGTCGTTCCCGAAGAACGCGCGCCGCCCTGAAACATGTTCTGCACGATGTTCGCGAGATTCTCGGGATCGGCGTGGCGGATCGGGTAGACGTAGACCTGTTGCGTGCGGGCGTCGGTGGCATCCAGACGGCCGATTGCCTCAGCAATCTGAATCAGCCATTCCGCCGGCGCACGCACCATGACGGTGTTGGTGCGCGGGTCGCCGACAATGGTGACGCCCGTCCCGAAGAGGCTGCGCAGAATTTCCGCGGCCTCCATCGCGTCCGCGCGATCCAGGCGGAAAAACCGCGTCAAGGCCCCCTCGTCGGCGTCCAGACGGTCCAGAATGTCCGCCACGGTCGGCATGAGGTCCTGGGGGGCGCTGACGATGACGGAGTTGGTCCGCTCGTCCGCCACGGCGGATACCCGGATGGCGGCGGACCGCGGATCGGTGGTGGCGGCGGACCGGCCGTCGCCGCCGCCCGGCATGCCCCGCTGCAGGAAGATCAGGCGGGGCGGGCCGCCTTGTGCAGAAGGGCCGCTCGTTCCGCCGGGCGCGAAGAAATTTGTGAGAATCTGCGCCGCCTCCGGCGCCCGCGCGTGACGCAGCGGAAAGACGCGGATTTCCGCGATGCCCGCGATGGAGTTGTCGAGCGCCTTGACGATTTCGGCGATGCGGCGCGCGTTGGTCCCCGTGTCCGTCAGGATGATCGAATTGCTCGATTCGTTCGCGGTCATTGTCGCGCCCTCCGCCAGCAGCGGCGACACGTTTTCGACGACGCGCGCGGCCGTCGCAAACCGGAGCGGTATGATCTGGGTGGAGAGCTCTTCCGTGGCGGGGATGTCCTCCGGCCGGCTCGCGGTATGCACCGGCAGCGGACGGCGCGCCGCGGTTCGCCGGTCCACGATCCGAAGAATGCGCCCGTGGCGCAACGCGGCGAAGCCCTTTTCCGCCAGCAAGGTGTTCAGCAAATCCACGGCTTCCTCCGGCGAGAGCGGCTGGCGCGCGATGACGTTGACGTTGCCGGTGAGAGGGGTCTCCTGGAGGATGATGAAGCCGGCCGCCTCGCTGAGATATTGCAGCACATCCACCAGCGGCGCGTTCTGAAAGTTCAGACGCAGTTCCTTGGTCGGCCCCAGCGGTGGACGGGGCGCCGGCAGCGTCGCCTCGCCGGCGGACGGCGGCGGCGGCGCGGGGCTTTGCACAATCGGCGCCGGCGCGGCCTCAACGGGCGGGTTTTCGGTTTCCTTCGCTGTCTCTTCCAGCGGCAATCCCGGCGGTTCCGGCGCGCCATCGGGCGGCGGGGGGATCGCTTCGGACGCCGCCGAGTCCGGAGGTGTTGGCGCGTCCGGCCAGGCCGGCGCCGCTGTGTCGGGGGCGGAGACCTCATGTTCCGCGGCCGGCGCCTCGTTTGCGTTGTCGCCCGCCGCCGGCCAGAGGAGCGCCTGCGCCAAGGCCAGGCAAACACCGATGCCGACGGGTTCCCAACGTCGCGTGATCGTTTTCATTGTCCCATCTCCCTCATTCTGCGTTCCATCAATCGCCGCATGATTTCGCTCATTCCGCCGGACGGGGCGGATGGGGTTGTCCCGCCGCTCGAAGGCGGCGGAGCGCCGCCGAACGCCGAGGCCGATCCCGTCGCGGCAACCGGCGGATCGCCCGCCGCCACGGTCCAGGGCCCCGCCCCCTGCCGGACCAGTTGTCGGCCCACCGGCAGTTCGATTGTGCGCCCCTCCGCCTCCAGCACCACGCCGTCGGCCCGAATTTCGGCCACGCGCCATTCGCCCAACCGGTCTCCCGTGCGCGCCACGGGCGGGGCGTGGCCGCCGGCGAAATGAGCGAATGCCTCGTGTTCCGTCAGCGCGACGCCGAGCAGCCGCACCGTCTCGCGCGCGAGCGGCGTTGGCGGCGGCGCGGGCCGCGGCGTCGAAACGACGGACGGTCGCGCCGTCCGCGACCGTTCCGGGTCGAAGATGTTCCGACGCGAAATCGTCGGGAAGCGCTGATCAAAGGGACGCGGAGCTTCGGCGATCGCCGATGCGGCCGTCAGGGCGATCAGCACACCCATTCCGTTGAGAATAAGGGTCCAGGTTTTCATAGCGGAGGTTTCCGATCGCTCTCGGCGATCTGCAAGGCGCTGAGTCGCAGCGAAAGATTCAAGCGCGCGCCGCGATCGTCGCGAGGCGCGAGGTCCATCTGTTCCACGCGGACGGCGATCGGCGCATTCTCGATGGCATCCAGAAATCGGGCCAGCGCCGGCCATTCGCCTTGCGCGACAAGCCGGCACTCGAGCACGGAAAACCCGCCGTTTTCCTTTCTCCAACGCGGCGTGAGGTCGGTCAACGCGATGCGGCCATTCCGCGCCCATTCGCCCAGCGAACGGATCAATCGCTCCTCGGCGGCGGCGGCGTCCAGCGGAAGCGACCGGTTCACCGCGCCCTCCCACCTTGCGCGGATGGTTTCGATGCGCTCGGCTGCTCGGCGTCCTTGTTCCATCTCTTCGCGCAGCGCGGCGATGCGCCGGTTCTGCGCCGACCACGCCCGCGTCGCCGGGCGAAACAGCAGGCGATCCGCCGCCAGCACGCCCACCAGAATGGCCGCCGTCCATGTCAATATCGTTCGACGTCGCGCGGCTTCGCTCATGGCGCGGGCCTCCATTCGAACGCCACGGCGAACTGAACGGGATTGTCACCGCGGAGGTATTGTGTTTGGGCCTCCCGCACGCCCGGGTGCTGGCGCAACCGATCCAGCAGGGCCATGGCGTCCGCCGAAGCGCGGGCCGCGCCGATAAACGCGATCTGGCCCTGGTCTTTAACTTCCAGACGGCGCGCCCATACGCGCCCCTCCTCCGGGAAACAGGCCGCCAGCGCCTCGAGCAACGGGGCGCCGACGGGGGGGGGTTCGAGCCAGGGGCGGTACTGGCGCAGGCGCTGCTGTAAAACGGCGGCCTCGCGGGCGACCGGCGCGAGGCGACGCACGCGGGCGCGCAAGATATTCTCCGTCAGCGCACGGTAAGCGACCATCGCCAGCACGACCACAAGAGCCGCGGCGCCGCCGCGGCGCGCGCCGCGCGGCGTGCGTCGCAGGAGCTCGGCGCCGCGGAACGCGGGCGGAGCGGATACGCGGACGAACTCGAACGGCGTCCCGCCGGTCGGCGTGTTCGAGGCGGCGATCGGCCGATTTGTCGAGCGCCGCCAGCCTTCCACGAGGGCGCGCAGACGCTCATCGGGTTCATCTCCCCAACGGATGGGCCAGACCCCGCCGGCATCATCCGCCGCCATCGAGGCCAGGAAGATGGCCATCCGCGCCGACAGGTCCGTTTCGGAAATATTTCCAGGCGCCGTGAACCAATCCAGCAGCCGGCCATCTCGGCGGGCAGCCACAATGAGGCGGGCGCCGAACGGCAGAACATCGAGCGTGGCGCCCGGATCGTTCGGAATCACCGCGGGTATGTTTGTCCGCACGGAAACCCAGCGAAGACGCGCGGCCGTGGCGATCCGTTCGATCGCCGACCACCGGGATTCCGGCAGCAACGCGCCGACCAGAATCGGGGCGTCGGCGCCGCCGCCATCGGGCGGCGATGCGAGTTTCCATCCCGCGCCTCCGAACGGCGCCGCGCGTTCCGCCTGCAACTCGAGATAATCCGCCACATCCTCGGCGGCCAGGCCGGGCGGCCGCGCGGCGCGGAAGGAGGCAGTCCAATCGAGAGGTATGGTGAGAACAGCGGAAGTCTCCCGCACCCCCGCCGCGCAGAGGCGCTCGCGGAGCTGCGCGCCGAACGCTTCCGGCTGCGAGAGGGTTTCATTTTCATCGGTTGGCCCATCCATCTCGATGCGCATCGCCGTCGCGGCGCCGCGGGCACGTCGCGGTGTCCACTCGGCGGTCCATGCCGCGGCGCCGATTTTCACGAACACCGGCGCGGGCGCGGGACGGAGCCATCTGAATGTCCGTTGCAGCGTCGTCCTCATCGGAGGGTCCCTTCCTCCGTCGCAATCGCGGCGCCCCGATGCGCCAGTTCCCGGCGATAGACGCGTCGGGGCCGGTCGCCGCTGAAGTCCATCACGACGCGCACGCGCGCATAGCCGCGGCCGTTCGGGCCGCGGGCGACGGCGTCGGCCGACACCTGCGTGACGCGCGCGGTCAAATACAGGCCGGCGGCGGCGCAAGCGGCTTCGTCCAGCTCGTCCAGGAGCCAGGCAACCGTCGGCGTCGGCTCGGCCACCTGGGCGCGGCGCGCGACGAGCCGCGCCGCGGTTTCGGGGCCGATGCCGGGAACGCACGCCAGCACGGCCGCCGGCGCCGTGTTGACGTTGATCAGACCGGGACGCATCGGCGCCTCATCCGTCGTCAGGTCGTCGGCGACCCGGGCAAACTCGTCGGCGGTGAATCCGATCCGTTTCGCGGCCTCGAGCGGACTGCGATAGACACGGGTATCCGCCTGCAGGCGGTCCGCCAGTTCGTTGCCCCGCGCGTCGCCGAGCCGTTCGCGCAGAAGATTGCGCAGACGGTTGTCGCGGTTGTTCACGTTGATACGGGACGAGCCGTCGGCGCGGCGATTCGGCTCGACGGTGAAAACCGTCAAATAATCCGCCAGTCCCAGCGCCTGACCGACGGCGGCGCCCGTTTCGAAAGGATCGGCGGCGCCGTTTTGATTAAGGTCGGCGCCATACAACCGCTCGGCGTCGAATCCCTCCACCAGCAGCAGTTCCTCCACCGTTTCAAAGGGGCCGCCCTTGCCGACGAGGGCCGCACCGCCGGCGGCGGGGCGACGCCACGTGGTGATGGCCTCGGCGAGTTCGGGC
This sequence comes from uncultured bacterium, assembly GCA_938005705.1. Lineage (GTDB taxonomy): Bacteria > Verrucomicrobiota > Kiritimatiellia > PWTM01 > PWTM01 > CALLML01. The sequence continues at coordinate 12,137 of CALLML010000018.1, read as the reverse complement.
GTCATGCCGGGCAGCCCCACGAGCATCTCGCGCGTAGCCGTGTTGAGATTCAGTTTGGCGGATTCATCGGTGAGACCATAGGTTGGCGCGCCGGTCAGCGCGCCCTCCGGCGAGCGACCCACCAGCCAGACGGTCGCGTCGCCGACGGGCACAGCTTCGGCCCAATCGGCCGCCGCCGCGAGTCGGGTGGACGGCTCGGCTATGGCCATCCGCTGTTGCAGGACGTCCAGCAGCGTTTCCGCGGCCAGACGCGCCTGCGCCATAGCGCGGCGATTTTCGACTCCGCGATAAAACGTGGCCTGTCCATAGGTGAGCCCGATGGCCGTCGCCGTCAATCCCGCCAGGACCCACAGGATCACGATCAGCGTGATGCCCTCGCGCCGACGCCTGCAATCGTCTGGATGCGCGCGCATCACGACGCGCCTCCCGTATTCGCGCCGTGTTCAATCGGCACGACGAGTTCGAAGGGCGGACGCCGCGCGGTGTCGCCCTCTCCGCGCCATCGCAGGCGCACGACGGCCGCCGCGGGCAAGCCGCCGGCCTTTTCCGCGTCCCATTCGGCGGACCACGCGGCGCCGTCATAGAACGCCAACTCGACATCCGCGACGCCATCCATCAGGGCCATGCCCTCGAGGTCGTCCCAGACGGTCGCGAGCAGATCGCGTCGCACGGCCCGCCGCAGCACGCCGTCGGGCGCGAGCCGATATTCCACGAGCGCGACATCGGCCCCGATCTCGTCCGCGGCGGGAGGTTCGGCGGTGGTGGTCAATTGCAGAAAGAGGATTTCGCCCGATAATGGCCTCGGGCCGCCGGACGAGCGGCCCTGGAAACGGCCGGCGATGGCTGCGCCGGTGAAAAACGCGTTGGCGAGATCGCGGCGCAGTCGTTCGCGCAGGCGGGTCATCCGTCGGAACTCCGCCGCGCGCTCCGCGGCGATGCGCTGGTCGCGCGCGCCCGTCTGCCACAGCGCCAGCGCCGCGAGCAGCACCCCGGCGCCAATCGCCGCCGCCAGCAGGAGTTCCAGCAGCGTGAAACCATCCCGCCGCCCTGACGGCCGTTGCGTCATGGTGTCGCCTCCGTCGGCAGCAGTCCGCTCAGCGCCACGCTTCGCATTTCTCCCCGCCACGGGTACCGCACCGTGATCACGCCGAGCTGGGCGTCGTCGTTTCGCCACGACTCCAGACGGAACGACCAGCGATAATCGGACCACGGGTCTGGGAGGGTTTCGTCTTCGACGGGCGTGGCATCCAACAGGCCGGCGCGCATCAGGGCCCAGCGATTCTCCGCCAACGCGACCGCCTCCGCATCGCGCGCGGACTGACTTTCGAGCTGTCGTCCGATTTGGAAAGCCCGGCTCAATACGGGCACCAGCGCCCCCAACATCGCCATCACCACCAGCACCTCGGCGAATGTCGTGCCGCGGTGCGCGTGGCGATCGCGCGGATAGAAACAATGGGCGATGCCCAAGGCGTTCGGACTCATAGCGATGGCTCCGCGACAATCTCGAAACGCCAGGCGTCATCGGCCAGCCGCAACCGGCACACATTGCCGCGAGCGTCGGACGCGGTGACGACGGCCGCGTGGTCATCTGCCGGCGCGCCGTCCGGATCGAATATGGCGAGGGCGAATCTGGCGCCGGCCGCTCGTTCGGGCGCGTCGGAGATGCTCCAGTGGAGATCGTCGCGCAGGCGCAGCGGCGTCGGATCGGCGGTCTCCACGCCGAAACCGGGCAAGGTCTCCCATCCGGCGCGCCGGGTTTCAGTGTCCAGCCATGCGCGCACCGGCACGGCGCGGAGGGCGGCCTCGTCGCGCGCGCGATCGAGCAGGGCCGCGAGACGGCGCAACTCGCTTTCGATGACGCGCGCGCGCGTCGAACGGCCCAGCATCGGCGCCGCCACCGCGGCGAACATCGCCAGCAGCGCCATGACGAGCGTCAGTTCAAGGAGGGACAGCCCGTCTCGCCGTCGCGCGGATTTTGGTTCACCAGTTGCCGATATCATCCTCGCCTCCGGCGCGGCCGTCGGGGCCGACGGAATACAGGTCGTATCCGAGCGGATTGCGGCGGCCGGGAAACTCATAGACATAAGGGTTGCCCCAGGGATCCGGCGGAACGGCTTTTTTCAGATAGGGGCCGCGCCAATTGGGCGTGTCCGAGGGAGGGGTGATCAGCTCCTCCAGACTGCGCGGATAGCGGCCGTTGTCCACCTCGAAGGCGTCCGTCGCCGATTCCAGCGACGCGATTTGTGTCTGAGCGGCGGTGAATTTGGCTTGCTCGCTGCGGCCGGCCAGACGCGGGGCGACAATCGCGATCAGCGTCGCCAGGATCGCCAGCACCAACAGCATCTCAATCAAGGTAAAGGCCGCGCGTCGTCTGACGGGCGGACGGCCCCATAATCGAAGCGCCCGCCGGTGGCGGTCGTTTGCCGGCGTCCATATCCGGCTCGCAACCCTGCATATGTTCTTCATGTCTTCTTCCCTTCCTGATCAGCGGATGTATTCCTGCAGCGTGAAAATCGGCAGTATCATGCCGATGAAGATGACGCCGACGAACGCGGCGATGACGAACAGCAGCGCCGGTTCGGCGAGGGCGACCGCCGTGCGAATGCGCCGGTCGAAGGCGCGCTCCATATCGTCGGCGATTCTCGTCAATTCGCGGTCGAGCCGTCCGCTCTCCTCGGCGACGGCGATCATCTCGATCAGCGTGCGCGGGAACAACGCGCCACCGCGGCGTCCGAGCGCGGCGGCGAGCGATTCGCCCTTCTGAACGCCGTCGAGCGTCTCCTCGAGGAGCGTGACGAGCGTGGAGTAGCCGAGCGACCGGCGCGCAGCCTTCAGCGCCGGCACCAGCGGCACCCCCGCGGCCAGCAGCGCGCCGAGCACGCGACAAAAACGGGAGACGGCCAGCCGGCGGGCGAGCTCGCCGAGGATGGGCAGCCGCAGAAAGCGGTGTTCGAGTCGGCGCCGCCGGGTTTCGTCGCGCCAGCGGCGAAGCAGCGCCGCCGCACCGACCGCCCCGGCGGCGACCAGCCACAGACCGTGTTGCCGCAGAGCGCGGCTCAGCGAGACGATCGCCCGCGTCAGGGTGGGCAGCGGCGCGTCGAAACCCTCGAACATCCGTTGAAAACGGGGGATGAAAAAAACCAGCAGAAACGACAACACGCCCAGCGCGAGCACGAACAGCGTGGCCGGATACACGGCCGCAGCCAGCGCCCGTCCGCGCAGATCGCGTTCGCGCGTCATGAAGTCCGCCATTTGGGCAAGCACGATATCGAGGAAACCGCCCGTCTCTCCAGCCTCCACCATTGCGATCTGGACCTGCGAAAAGACGCCGCCGGCCCGCTCCATGGCCGCCGCCAGCGATAGGCCATCCACGACGCGATCGTGCAACGCGCGCCAGCAAGCGGCGGCCGCCGGGTGGGCGGTTTCGCGGGCCAGCAGGTTGAGCGCATGGCTCAGCGGAATGCCCGAGGCCAGGAGACCGGACAGCGCGCGCAGGAAATCCTCCACCTGCGCGGACGTCAATCGCCGACGGTGGAGGGTTCGGAGGGTCCGCGCTTGTTCCGTTCGCGCCGCGTTCGCGCCGGCGTCGCCGGACGCCTCGATACGCACCGGCGCCAGGCCGCGCGCCTCGATCGCCGTCGCCGCTTCAATGCGGCCGACCGCCTCGACGCGGCCGGCCTCCATGCCACCATCCGCGCGCCGCGCGCGATAGCTGTACAGCGTCATGCCTTCTCCGTCCCCGTTTGGGTTTCGGGTTCCACCGGCCCGAAATCGTTCATGCGTTCATCTTTCGAGACCCGGAGAACTTCGTCCACCGTTGTGACGCCGAGCCGCACGAGCCGCCACCCGTCCTCCAGCAACGAGGTCATCCCTTCGCGTCGCGCCTGCTCGCGGATCTCGCCTCCCGGCGCGTTGGCCAGAATGAGCCTCCGCAGGGCCGGCGTCACCGGCATGGCCTCGAAAATGGCGCGCCGACCGTAGTAACCGGTGTGGCGGCACGCTTCGCAGCCCATGGCGCGATGCAACGGAACGCCGCGCAGTTCGGGAAAACGCTCGCGCAACGCCTCGGCCCGGTCGGAATCGTCGGGCTGTCGGCACCGGGGACACAACAACCGCACCAGGCGCTGCGCGAGGGCCGCCTCCATCGAGGAGGCAATCAGATACGGCTCCACGCCCATGTCAATCAGCCGGACCGGCGCGCTCGGCGCGTCGTTGGTGTGGAGCGTGGAAAAAACGAGATGGCCGGTCAACGAAGCCTGCACGGCGATGGCGGCGGTTTCGCGGTCCCGAATTTCGCCGACGAGCACGACGTCCGGATCATGGCGGAGAATGGAACGGAGACCGCGCGCGAATGTCAGGCCGGCCTTTTCATTAACCTGGATCTGGTTGACGCCGCGGAGCTGATATTCGACCGGATCCTCGATCGTCACGATTTTGCGTCCGACGTCGTTGATCTCGTTCAACGCGCTGTACAGCGTGGTGGTCTTGCCGCTGCCGGTCGGGCCGGTGATCAACACGATGCCGTGCGGCAGGGTCAGCAGGCGGTCGAGGATCGCCCGCTCGCGCGGCGCGAGGCCGAGATCGTCGAGCCGCATGAGCTGGGCGTCCCGCCGCAGCAACCGCAGCACGACCGCCTCGCCGTGGATCATCGGGATGATCGAGATCCGCACGTCCAGTTCGCCGCCGCGCACCCGCACCCGGATACGCCCGTCCTGCGGCAGGCGTTTCTCGGCGATATTCAAGCCGCTGAGAATTTTGATGCGCGAGACGATCGCCGGCTGAAAGCGTTTCAGCCGCGGCGGAACGGGGGCCTCTTGCAGCACGCCGTCCACGCGGTACCGGATGCGCAGCTCGTCCTCGAAGGGTTCGATGTGAATATCGGTGGCGCGCAGCGAGATGGCGTCCGCCAGCACCTGGTTGACGAACCGGATGATGGAGGCGTCGCCGGCGGCCTGTTCGAGATCGGCCTCTTCACCGCGTTCTTCCCGCACCCACTGAAATTCGTTCGCGGTTTCGAGCGACTGCAGCGTGTCGGCGCCGACGCCCAGCCGCTGTTTCAGCTCCCGCCGCAGCGCGTCGCGGGGCGCCAGCACCGGCTCGAAATCCAAACCGGTCAGCGCGCGCAGACGTTGCAGCGCCGGCGCGGCCTTCTCCGCTTGAGCCACCGCAACGCGCACGACGCCGTCTTTCTGCTCAAACGGCAGAATCTCATGGTCCATCAACAGACGGGCCGGAAATCGCGCCAGCCAGGTCGGATCGGCGTTCACGGATTCCAGCGCGGTATACGCCACCCCCATTGCTCGCGCGACCGTCTCGATGTCCGGGACATCGGCGGTCGTCGTGTCGGGAAGCGGCGGGCGGGCGTCCGGCGCCATGGCGGAGTCTCCGTGACAAAGGGCCCGGTCCGCGTCCCGCAGGGCGCGGACCGGGCAGAGAAAAACCGCGGAACTCAGTCCAGCACGCCCATGAGGACGAGCTCGGCCTCCTGGCGCACCGTCAGCACCGCGCGCAACTCCTCCAGCGCCTTCTTCAGATCGGCTTCGGCGGCCGCGCGTGCGGCCCGCAGCTCATCGAGACGGGCCTTGACGGTTTCGATCGCCGCGGCCTCATCGCCGACCGATTGCCGCAGCGCGTCGGCGGCCTTCTGCACCGCGCTGGGTTCCACACCCTCCTCCGCATGACGAAGCTCGCGCCCGATCATCCAGTTGCCGGCACGTATCTGACGCCGCAGTTTATGAACCCGGTCGAGCAGGGGCTCGATAACCGCCCATTCGTCATCGGAGGCCCGCAGCCGTTCCTTCACGCGCGCCCCCATGAACTGCCGCATCCGCTCGCGCATCTCCTCCGGTTTGAATTCACGGCGCTGTTGGCCGGGCGCCCATTCACGGCCTCTACCTATACGCTCCTCAAATTCGAAACGCTTGCCGCGCTCTTCATTGCCCTTCGGCACCACTCGGGGGGCGGTGCCCTGCGCCCAGACCCACGATCCCGCCAGAGCCGTCGCCATGGTCGTCACAATGATGATTTTTTTCATACCTCACACTCCCTTTCTTTCCAGGTCGCCTTCACGCCGTCCGACGGAAAATTTGCGACCTCTTCCGGATTGCCGGCCGACCACCGGCGCCTCCATAGCGCCTCAGAGCGATCGACACCATCCCTGCAATCCACGCGCCATATAACGCCCTCCGTGTTAAGCATTTTTTCAGCCGAGCAGACTTTTTTGTTAAGGGAAGGTAAATTTTTCCATTTTGCCTGCGTGAAAACCCGTCCCTCCGCCTATGGCATCAAACATGGCCCCATCGAAAACCATTCCGCATGCGCGAATGGAGATCCGACCACCATCCAATCAGGATTCGGAGGTTTTCTCTTCTATCCGGCGACTTGCCTTTCTCCTCCTCTCACAGGCTAATCCGGAGGTTGCGCGCGAAAACCATGAAAAATAGGCCGATCTGGAACACGCAGCGCAAACCCACGGCTTCGGCCTCCGAAAGCAGCATACGACGGCGATCCACCGATGCCGTCCCGTCCCGGCTTTTGCGCGAGAGGCCGAGCAGATAACCGCCGCGCTCCGCGTCGCGCCGCAACTCAATCAAGGTGCTCGATTCCGCCGTCTGATGATAGAGCCCGTTGCCTGTGGCCCCACCCGCGCGATCCTTACGCCCCTCGAGCACCAACAGCCATTCGCACACGTCGTTGAAGTCGAGCTTTACGGTGAGGCGGTTTTCCCAGTCGAACTGTGCCGGCGCACCCTGTTTCCGGTTATTGGCGGCTATTTGCCCCGCCATTTCCAGAAAGAAACAGTCGTACCGGTCGTAAGCATTCGCGCTCAGTCGCAGTTCCACGCGCAGGGCGCTTCCGGTTCCCGCCGCGTTGGGATGGTAGAAGACCAACCGTCCCGGATACGGCGCGCGCAAGGCCGTCGTTTCTGCGGTGTGCTCTTTCATGTTCAGAGGTTCCCTCAGAACGGCCGCTCGGCGTCATCCGCCCCGACCTCTGGCTCATCCTCCGCGGCACCGGCGACCTGGTCCTTCGCGCCATTGAGAAAATGGACGCGGTCCGCACAGACTCGCAGGCGGCTGCGCTTTTCACCCTTGTCCGTCTCCCACCGGTCCTGCTGCAGACGGCCCTCAATGAGGACTCGTCGGCCCTTTTTCAGGTACTGAGCACAGGCCTCCGCCTGCTTGTCCCAGACCACCACATCCACGAAACAGACCGTCTCCGTCATCTCACCGGTGGCGTTGCGCCGCCGTTCGGACACCGCCAATCCCATAACGCAGACCTTCTTGCCGCCCGTCGTCTGCCGCGACTCGGGATCCCGCGTTAGATTCCCCATCAAGAACACCCGATTCATCGCGCTCATCTTCATCTCCTTTCTTTTGGATACGGCCGCCTCCATGGCGGCCTCCAGGAGAGAGAAGAGACAACGCGCCATTTTTTCCAATCGCCGGTGGCAACACGGGTGAAATTTTACGCCCTGTTTGCGGCCGGTCGCGGAATGCGCGAGCGGGCGGCAGGGATAGTGGCCTCACCTCCATAGTTGCTGAAGCCGGCGGCTTCGGCGCTGATGAGGGGCGCGTCACGCCGCTTGCATGCGGCGGAAAAACAATTCCCATACCGGCTCGCGACGGATGGAATGAACCCGTCGCATCCGACCGAGATCGCCTCGGAACCGGAACCGCATCAGAAAGTCCATATGCGGCACTTCCACAACCTCGCTCTCCGCGACAGAGGGATCCATCAACCACGCAATGTCCCCGAGATCGAAAAACCCCTTGTTTTCCGACTGAAACGACGGATTGCGAAAACGGTAGTCGTGCAGAAACGCGCCCATGCCGCCCAGCGGTCGAAGCCGCGATTCGGTCACCGACATCGAACAAGTCAATTGTGTGCCGGTATCGAACCAGACCAGCGGCACGGGGGAGAGGAGGATGCGTCGGGCGGCGGGGATGTCACCGGCGACGTTGAATTGCTCGCTGCGGTGAGGCCAGCTCCACTCCGAACGCGCGTGGAAGACCAGACGAATTCTCGGCGCAATGGAGGGATCGAGCAGCAAAGCGGAAGCGACGTTGGAGGCGGCGCCGAGCGCCACTACCCATAGCGGGTCTTCCGCCGATCCCGCGCGAGCTCGTTCTATGATAAACCGCGCGCCGGGGCTCTCGACGGGGACCGTGAGGTAGGGCATCGGATCGCCGCCCATCTCGATCCGATAACGGCTGTCTAGTCCTCCGGCGGTCAGCAATTCGCGGATGGCGTCATACGATCGCCGAATGGTGTGGGGGCCGCCTTCTTCGCCTTGATGGCCGAAATGTGTTGCGACAAATCCCTCCACCGCAAATCGGTCAGGCGAACACAGGGCGAGCGCGATGGCAAAAAGATCATCAATTTCGTTTGCGGCGTCGGTGTCTATGAGAACTCGCAGTCGGCACCCGGGCGGGGGAACCTCGGGAACTTCACGGGTATCAGGTTTCATGCACCCAACTTAAACGGTTCCGGCGCGGGTTGGCCATTGAAATTGCGTTGGCGCAAGAGAGCCCGCCTGTTAGCCTGTGCCGACGGCGCCTTGATGGCGGCATCGGCAAAGCCGGGGATGAGGGGTGTGCAATGAATCATGGTCAAGGAATGCATATCGGGTTGCTCCTGCTGGTTGGCACTCTGGCGATGGGAGGCGCCAACGGCTTCACCGAGGAGACGACATCTGACCGGTTCGAGAGACCGGGCGTAATCGCCGATCGCCGCGAACGGATCGTGCGCGTCGAGGCCGTCGCCACCGGCCTCGACAAAAGCATCCAGACGGAATTCATCCTGATCGGTCCGAAGAGCGGGCACGACTATGAGGCCGCGGCGATTTCCCGCGCGGCGCCGAGCGATGTCCATGCGGCCCTCGAGTTCATCGGCCTGCGACCCGGCCGCCCTTACAACCCGGCCCGATTGAGTTTCTGGGCCCGTGGACCTCGCGTGGAGGTGTTCGTCGAGTGGGATGAAACCGACGCCGACGGCAAAACCATCCGCCGCCGTGCGCACGCCGAAGAGGCCATCGTGGACCGCCGCACTAACCAATGCCTGCCCCCGATGGGTTTTGTCTTCACAGGCTCCGTGCGCGTAAAACAGGAAGACGAAAGCGAGGCCTACGCGGCCGACACGTTCGACCCCATGGCGATCCTGCCGGCGTTCAATGAAACGACCGCGGTGCTCGACATTCCACGCCAGGGTTCGAAAGAGGAGTTGTATGATTTTCAATACATGAATGGCGCGCTCGGCTGGCGTGAAAAACAACCACTGGTTTTTGAGTTTCGTCCCGCCCGGCCCGACGGCCCTCCGTTCGAATCGAACGCCCGTCTGCACTTCGCGCCGGACGGCGGCGATGGCGTCGCCGTGGAGCTAACGATCAACGGCGCGACCAGCGGTCCCCATCGTGAGGCCGAAGCCATAGCCGATGCCTTGCACCCCTATCTCAAGGCCGATACACGCGTGTTTGCCGCGATCTCGTTCGCGGAAGACCTGGCGCTCAAACGGCTCGGCGCTGCAGCCGCCCTCGTGCAACAGTTGTCGGATCGGGACATCGTGCGGGTGGAGCCACCGCCGGACGGAGAGCTGTTCTATCGCGCGTTTCTTCCCAATCCCGCCTTTCGCGAACGCGCGCGGCGGCCGGCCCAGCCGTGGGAGCTACGGCTGCGCCGCACGGAGAATGGCGGTTTGACGGGCGACCTTATCCGCGTCACGCGCAAATCGGATGAGGCCGACGGTCCGCCGGAGTTCGTCGAAGAGCGCTTTGCCGTCCCGACGCCGGAGGCGCTGCGAACAGTGCTGAACGAACAAGGCTCTGGAGGCCTTTCCGTCATTCTGGTCTTCGCACCGGGCGACCTGCCCTACGCCGTGCTGCGGCAATTCGTTCGTCCGGCGCTTTCCACGCATCCCATCGTATATTTCTTCGCCGAATGACCACGCTCGTCCCGCGCTCCGCGCCCCGCACGTTCGCCGTCGAGGTCCTCGGCTGCAAGGTCAACCAGCACGAAGCGCAGCAAATCCGCCAATCTCTTGAAGATGCCGGATGGAGTCCCGCATCCGCGGAAATGACGCCGGAGATCGTCGTCGTTCATGGATGCGCGGTCACCGCCGAGGCGCTGCGGCAGTCGCTGCAGCGCGCGCGACGGTCCTGCGGTGTTTCGCGGGTGATTCTCAGCGGCTGCGCGGCGGCGCCGGAGTTCGTTCAGTCGATCGAAACCGGCATCGGGGCCGTCATCCCCGCCGGCCCCGATTGGAACAAACGCCTGAAGGAAACCCTCCACCAAATCGGCGTGGCGGAATCGTCGGCCATGGGCGAAGATCGGAAAGCGCCGCTTCGTCGCTTCGCCGGCCGCGCCCGCGCTTTCGTCCAGGCGCAGAACGGGTGCGATCTCGGCTGCGCCTATTGCGTCGTCCCCCGGCTGCGCGGGCCGCCCCGCGATCGCCCGCTCGATGAGATCGAGGCGGAGGCGAAAGCGCTGTCGAAAGCCGGCCACGCCGAGCTGGTGATCACCGGCGTATGTGTGGGTCTCTATGGCCGCAACGGCGGACCGACCCTGGCGGATGTCATCCGACGGCTCGATCACATTGAATCCGTGAGGCGGCTGCGGCTGTCGAGTCTGCATCCGGCGGAATTGACCGACGAGCTGCTCGATGCGTGGCGAACCTCTCCAAAAATGGCGCCGCATGCGCATCTGCCGTTGCAGTCCGGTTCCGATTCCGTGTTACGGCGGATGAAGCGCGGTTATACGACGGCCTCCTTTGCCGCCGCGGTGGAGCGTCTGCGCCGGGCGTTGGATCGTCCGGCCGTCACCACGGACGTGATCGTTGGTTTCCCTGGCGAGACGGAGGCGGATTTTGAGGCCACGGTCCGTTTCGCGCAAACCATGGGCTTTTCGCGTATCCACATCTTCCGCTTTTCTCCTCGTCCGGGGACCCCCGCGGCCCAGATGAAACCCACGGTCCCGATGGCGGCGGTGCGAGAGCGAGCGGCACAACTAAAAGCGGAGTCTGAGCGGCTGACCGCCGCTTTTCACGAAGCCTTCATCGGCGAGACGGTGGACGTCCTTGCCGAGACACGATCCGCGCGCCGAAACCGATGGCGCGGCTATTGCGGCCGCTATATCCCCGTCGCGTTCGCCGCCGGACCGGAATGGGGCGGACGCATTGCCCGTGTGCGGATCGTCGCGGCGGACGCGCGCGGCGCTCGCGCCGTCCTCGGCGATTCCGCCGCCGTCGCCGGCCCGGCGTGACCTCGGCGCATCGGATCGCGTTTCCCTCGCCGCTTTGCGGTTGACGAAAAACCCCGATTCGAATTAGGATGAATGAAGATTCATCAAGGATGAATATATTATGGCGGGACGAGATACGGTACAGGCGTTGGAACGCGGACTGACGATCCTGGAAGCGGTGGCGGAGTCGGAGGACGGTCTGGCGCTGGCCGCGCTCGCCGAGCGGCTCGACGTACGGCCTCCGACAGCGTTCAATCTGGCGCGGACGCTGACCCTGCGCGGATATCTCGACAAGAGCGACGCGCCCGTGCGTTATCGGCTGGGTTTGGCCGCGTTGCGGCTGGCTCGGCAGGGCGAACGGCGGCGGTTGGTCCGCGAGGGCGCGAAGCTCTTCGTCGAATTAGCGCAACGCTGGCCGGACGCGACGATCATTCTCGCCGAACCTGTGGGCGGCGAACTCGTGGTCATGCTGCGGATGGATACGACGATGCCGACCCTGCTGGAACGCGCCCCGCACTGGACGATGCCGCCGTACGCGACCGCGGTGAGCTTGTGTTATCTGGCCTTCTGGCCCCTGAGCGAGACGTCTGCGTATCGCCGCCGCCATCCGTTCGCCGAGTTCGGAAAGGCCCCATGGGGATCGGAACGCCGTCTGGAGGCCTTTTTGGCGGAGGCGCGCCGCCAAGGCTTTGTGCGCGTCGCGGCCGATCGCCCCTACCGCGTAGCCGCGCCTGTGCGGGCGGCGTCCGGCCAGTGCGTGGCGGCGCTCGGCGTCAGTCTCCATGAGACGGGGGGGGCGAACGCGAAGGACCGGAAGCGGATCATCGAGGACGTGAAGGCGGGCGCCGAACGGCTCAGCCGCGCGCTCGCCGGCGAGGAAAAAGAGGCATGAGGACTGTCGCC
>CALLML010000017.1 GCA_938005705.1 uncultured bacterium | reverse complement strand
GCCGCGCCGCAGGGTCGCTTGCGCAATCGTCCCGCCGAACGCGTCGAGCACGACGAAATCGGCGCGCGGAGGAGTGGCGCGCCAATCCAGCCGGAGGCCTGCGTGGAGCGTCCGCTCAACTTCACCGTGCCGGTCGCGAATGAGCAGTTGCGCCCGCACCCGTAATGGCGCGGGCGGAAATCCTTCGCGGACGCGGCGGAGCACCTCTTCGGCCGTCGGCAGTTCCTCACGCTCGTCAGGCCAGCCGCCGTCGGGAAACTGGGCGTGAGCGGGGAAGACGGCGGCGGCGGTGAGCAACCCGACGGCAGCGATTTCCAAGGTTTGGAAAATGGCAGTAAAAAGTTTTCCAAGGCTTGGAAAAACCCGAGACATTTTTTTCCAAGGCTTGGAAAATATACCACCCTCGGCTTCCAAGGCTTGGAAATCAGTCGTCTCACTCATGGGATATGTTCGCCTTTCGGCGCTGTGGGGGTGGCACTCTTGTGCTTTTTTGCGCGGCCCTTTCGGCGGATGGACGGCGCGTCGTTGTCGCTGTCTGAGGGGGAGGCGTCAAAGGCGATGCGTAGGGCGTCGTCCACTGTGCGCACGAAGTGAAATTGGAGGGTGCGCCGGATATCGCGCGGCACCTCGCTGAGGTCGTCGCGGTTGCGCGCCGGCAGGATGATGCGCCGGATGCCGGCTCGGGCGGCGGCGAGGATCTTCTCTTTGATGCCGCCCACGGGCATCACGCGTCCGCGCAAAGTGATTTCGCCAGTCATCGCTAGGTCCGGAGGCAGGGGTTGGTTTGTGACCAGGGAAACCAGGGCTGCGCTGATGGCGAGACCGGCGGAGGGGCCATCTTTCGGGATGGAGCCGGATGGCACGTGGATATGCAAATCGGTTTTTTCGATGAAATCGGGCGGCAGGCTCCAGCGGTCGGCGCGGGCGCGGACGTAGCTGACGGCGGCCTGCGCCGACTCCTTCATCACGTCGCCGAGCGAGCCGGTGAGGATGAGGTTGCCCTTGCCGGCCATGCGGGAAGCCTCGATGAAGAGAATATCCCCGCCTGTGGGCGTCCACGCCAGACCGGTGGCGATGCCGGCGCCCAGCGCCGCTTCGGCGGTCTCGATCTCGAATTTGCGCGGGCCGAGCAACGCGCGGAGGCGTTCAGGCTCAACGGTCGTTTCCGAGCGCTTTCCTTCGGCAACGCGGCGGGCGACTTTGCGGCAGAGGTTGGCCAGTTCGCGTTCGAGGTTGCGCACGCCGGCCTCACGAGTCCAGCCGGCGATGAGGGCCTCGATGGTGGCATCGGGAATCACAATATCGCGCGGCGTCAATCCGTGTTCGGCGATCTGCCGCGGGATCAAGTGGTGGCGGGCGATGTGCAATTTTTCACGCGTTGTATAGCCGGGCAGCTCAAGGGTCTCCATGCGGTCGCGCAGCGGTGGGGGGATGGTGTCGAGCACGTTTGCCGTGGTGATGAAGAGCACGCGCGAAAGGTCGAAAGGCACTTCGAGGTAGTGATCGGAAAAGCTGTTGTTCTGTTCGGGGTCGAGCACTTCCAGCAGGGCGGCCGCGGGATCGCCGCGGAAGTCTGCGCCGAGCTTGTCCACTTCGTCGAGCATGAAGACGGGGTTGCGGGTGCCCGCGCGGCGAAGCCCCTGGAGAATGCGGCCGGGCATGGCCCCGATGTACGTGCGGCGGTGGCCGCGGATTTCCGCCTCATCCCGCACGCCGCCCAGGGAAAGGCGGATAAATTCGCGACCTAGCGCACGTGCGATGGAGCGTCCCAGCGAAGTCTTGCCGACGCCGGGCGGCCCTACAAAGCAGAGGATGGGGCCCTTGAGGTTGCGCTTCAGTTTCAATACGGCCAGAAATTCGAGGATGCGATCCTTCACGCGTGCGAGGTCGTAATGATCCGCGTTCAGCACGCGACGGGCAGCGGCAATGTCGAGCCGATCCTCCGTCATCTTCGACCACGGCAATTCGGCGAGCCAGTCTAGATAGGTGCGGATGACGCCGTATTCGGGTGACATCGGCGATACCGCCGATAGGTGTTCGATCTCCTTGTCCGCAGCTTTGCGGGCTTCCTCGCTCAGCCCGGCGGCGTCGAGCTTTTTGCGGATGTCTTCGATATCCGACCGCGCCGGTTCGGCTTCCCCCAGCTCGCGCTGAATGGCCTTCATCTGCTCGCGCAGAAAAAATTCCCGTTGGCCCTTGGCGAAACTCTCACTGACTCGGTTCTGGATTTCATTGCTGAGGCGAAGGACCTCACGCTCGCGATGGAGAACGGCCATCAGTCGTTCAAGCCGGCGTCGCACATTCAGCTCCTCGAGTAGGGCCTGCCGTTCGACCAGCAGCATATTCAGGTTCGATGCCACCAGATCGGCGAGTTTCGACGGGTCTTCGGTGTTGAACAGGGCGATCTTCAGCTCTTCCGGCAGCGTGGGAGAAAGTGTGATCACTTCCTGAAAGCGCTGCGAAACACTACGCGCCAGCGCATCGGTTTCAACATCTTTGGCGATCTGGTCCTTGAGTCCCCCGCAAGCAGCGCGGAGAAAACCGCCCTCTTGAGCGCACTCAATGATTCGGCACCGCGCCTCGCCCTGGACCAGAATGCGAAGCGTGTCGTCCGGAAATTTCAGCACTTTGATCAGACGCGCCAGGCAACCCACAGGGTGAAGGTCTTCGGGTCCCACCTGGTCGTCGGGAACGTCTGGTTTGCGCTGGAGAACGGCGATGAAAAGACGATCTCCTTGGGCGACCTCCTGAACGAGGAGCATGGAACGAGCGGTATTGACGATCAGCGGCGCGATCATCGAGGGAAAAAGCACAAGATCGCCAAGCGGCAACACCGGCAGCTTGGTTGTCGGTGGCGGCTCCGCGCCTTGCCGGTCTTCATTTTCAGGCCGCAGTATGTCGGGCGGCACCATGGATACCGGGACAACCGGCCCGTCGACCTTGTTACCGGAACGATCGGGTGAGGATTTTTCTCTTTCGATATTCATTGACCCATTCAACCTGTCCGCGGCGCGGCTGGCAAGTCCATGTTGCGTGGGGCCTCAGAGAATAAAGGCGCGGCCAAACCATTCTCCGCGCGTTTCTTACGGTGTTGAGGACTAGGAGGGAAGGGAAAAATACGCGCACAAGTCCAAATGGCCTTCATGGATGAACGCCTTCGCGAGCATTCCCCTCTGTGCGCGCCGGTTAATGCGCCTGGTTGTTATTTTTTCCGTTTTCCTCAGTTCTCACTTTGCCGGCGCCTGCTCGTTTCGATATTCGCGATCAAAATGGATTGCGAAAGTTTTGGCCACACTTGAAAATGAGGGGCGGGTCGCCGGTGACAAAACTGGTCTGGGCGCGAGAGGGCGGCTGAGCGGATAAAGGCGGAGCGATGAGTATAAAGGACAAATTCGATGCCGTGGGGCGCAAGGTCGTGGCGACGAATCGTCGTGCGCGCCACGAATACTATGTGCTCGAGACGATTGAGGCGGGAATCGAGCTGCGCGGGACCGAGGTGAAGTCGGTGCGCGCGGGGGAGGTGAGCCTTGCCGAGAGCTACGCCACCATCGAAAACGGGCAGGCGATCCTGCATGATCTCCACATCCAGCCCTATCGCTGCGGCAACGTGCACAATCACGAGCCCAAACGGCCCCGCCGGCTCCTCCTGCATCGGCGGGAAATGGCACGGCTTTACGGCCAGGTGACGGTCAAGGGACAGACCCTCATTCCGCTGGATGTGCATCTTCGCAATGGACGGGTCAAGATCGAGTTGGGGCTCTGCCGGGGCAAGCAGATGGACGATAAGCGGGAGACCCTCCGACGTCGAGAAGCCGATCGCGAGGCGCGTCGCGCGATCGCCGAACGTCATCGGGCCGGATGAAGTACGGGTTTGCTTATCGGATGATAGCCCCCGGTGACATGCGGCAGCAGACTCCACACGCCCCCGATCCTCACGCCCAAATACTCGGATCGTCCTCGATCGGCAGCTTCACAGGATGTCCGCGGGCAGCCGACTGGTACAGCGCCAGCGCGATCTCGACCGTGTGACGGACGGATCGAACGGGAATAACCGGTTCGCGTTGCTCGTGGATGGCGTCAATCAAATCCTGGATCACGGTTCGATGGTCGGCGTAGCCAAAATCAGCGGGGCCACTGGCGGCAGTCGCCTGCCGAGGATCTCCGATGGCCCGGATGGTCTCGTCCTCGGCTCTTTCGTCCCGGAATTTCCAGAGCGCAATTTTTTCGCCACTCACAATGGCCGAGCCGTTTTCTCCATGGATCTCGATGCGGACGTCCACACCCGGCCATAGCGCTGTGGAGGCCTGCACCACGCCCCATGCGCCGTTGCGGTAGGCGAGAAATGCGGTGAGGGTGTCCTCAAGATTCACCGAAGGGTGAGCCAGATTCGTCATTCGGCCCTCTACTTCGGCCACCGGCCCAGCAAGATAGTGCAGCAGATCCAGGTAGTGAAAGGCGTGTTGGACGGTCACGCCGGCGCCCGAACGGCGCGAGCTGCGCCAGGGATCGGTGTGGTAATAGTCCGGTTCCCGGTACCATTTCATGATCGCGTCAGCCTCGAACACCCGGCCGAATCGCCCCTCGATGATCGCGTGGCGCACGGCCTGCACGGCTGGTCGCACGCGGCATTGCACTGCACACGCTAACCGAAGATTCGCGCGATCGGCCGCCGCGATCATCTCGTCAGTTTCACGCAATGTCATGGCCGGCGGTTTCTCAACCAACACATGGCGTCCGGCGGCTAGACAGGCCATTACAGCGTCGTGGTGCAAATGATTGGGCGTCAGAACGCATACCACTTGTATATCGGGATCCTCCAGCATCTGATCCAGTGTGGAGTACTCACGCACGCCATATTCGTCCGCCAGTTTTTTGGCGCGAACGGAACCGCGTGCGCATACCCCCACAAGCCGTCCGCCCCGGCAGTCTCGTAACGCCCGTGCATGGAAGGGAGCGATCAGTCCCGCCCCCAAGAGCCCAAATCCCAACGTTGAATTCATGACGCTATTCTAAAGGAACGAAAGTACAAAAAAAAGTCTAATTGGATGACCGGCTACACATGCCCATCCATGCGCCAACGGCGCGTGGCGACCCGGCTCGACAGAGGCGGCTTTTCACACACGCACCGCGAGAAGCGGGAAGGCGAGACGGCGGCGATCGTTCTCGCCGGGGAGGCAAATGCGCTTGCGCTCCGGGAGTTCGTCGCGCTCGGTGCGACGATGACGTGGCAAAAACAGCGCGGTGCCGAGCGCGATGTGGTGCTTGCCGTAGCGGTGATTGACGGCGTCGATGGCGCGCCCGATATTTTCGAGCTTCTCCACGCGCAGCCGGTCCTCGAACAGGTCGCCCTGACAAAACGGGTCGGACTCGATTTCGCCCAGCAATACCACCGTGGCGCGATAGACGGCGCCCGGCTCGTAGAGCGCGTCGAACAGTGCGCGCAACGCCGGTAGCATCGCGTGAACGGAGGCGGTCGCCCTGCTCAACCGTGCGCCCATTGAGCGCTCGCCGTAATCCTGCTTGCGGAGCGCCGCGGCAATATAACGGGCACGTAATCCGTGCCGCCGTAATTTGATGCAGGCGGACTCCGCGTTGCGCAGGAGCTTGGCGTAGATGAACTCCGGATCGAACGACGGCGCGGTGAATGTCTTGCCCTTGCTCACCGTCGCATACACGGCCTTCGTTTTGGGATTCACCGGGTAGATCGCGACGCCCCTCAACTCGTTCCAAATTTCCCTTCCGATTTTCCCCAGCCATCGTTCTGCCCAAGCCTCCGGACGTCGGACAAAATCCCACGGCATTTGCAGACCCAGTTGCTTCAGCAGCGCCACGGTGTTGGGACCAAATCCCCACACATCCGCCAGCTCACGGTGCTGGAGAAACAATGGCACATGCTCGCCGGCCACGGCGGTGAAGCCGCGCGGCTTGCGAAATTTGGAGGCCAGCTTGGCCAGACTTTTCGAAAGGCTGAGGCCGACAGACACGGTGATATCCAGCTCTTCCCGAATCGTCTCCTGGATGCGTCGAGCGATATCCTCATAGGAGGCGCGATGCAGGCGCCGCAGACCGGTAAGGTCCGCGAAGCCCTCGTCAATGGAATGCTCCTCCACGGTCGGCGAAAAACGACGGACGATCGCGAACATGCGCTTGGAAAAAAGGCTGTAGGTCTCGTAATCGCTGGGTAGAACGATCAACTCCGGGCAGCGCGCGCGCGCTTCCCATAGGGGGATGCCGCGCTTGATGCCGAGGGCCTTGGCCTCGTAACTGGCGCAGGCAATGATTCCGCGCTCCTTGCCGGTGACAATGGGTCGCCCCTTCAGTTCGGGATGAACAGCCTGTTCGACGCTGGTGAAAAAAGCGTCGCCGTCGAAATGAAGAATAGCGCGGGGAAACCCATGGAGGTCCAAGGGCGGCGCAGACGTCTCAAGCAGGCTCATGACGTACCTTCCTTTCTTTTGACAAAGATTCCGGATGAAGCATAAAAGAACGAACGTTCAGTATAAAGTACAAAAAAGGGGATGAAGCTCCACCTCATCCCCCGATTGGACTGATTTAGAAGCGATCGCGACGTCCGCCGCCGCGACGTCCGCCAGCAGGGCGTTCCTCGCGCGGACGGGCCTCGTTGACGGTCAAGGGGCGTCCGTCATAGCTCTTTCCGTTCAGTTCGGAGATGGCTTGATCGGCTTCCGCCGGCGCGGCCATTTCCACAAACGCAAAGCCGCGGGATTTCCCCGTGAACTTGTCCGTGATCAGATTACAACTCGTAACCGTGCCGTGCGCCTCGAATAGACGACGCAAATCACCCTCCGTGGTGTCAAACGACAGGTTACCCACATACAGCCGGGTGGCCATATTGATATCTCTTTCTGCTCCGGGAGGATACTTCTGTGGCCGTTCCCGACTCGTTCGGGTTTCAGATCGACACCGGCCATGCACACGCATGCGATGGGCAATCCACCAAGCTCACGAAACCGCCTCTGTAAGCGACATTATCCTACGCTGGTTCCGCATCTTCAGCAACTTGAAAATTTTCCGTCTTTTGTCTCGCCCTCTGCCTCGACCGCCTCAATGACCCTCTTCGATCGTCAGATATACTTGCGGATCACGGCCCGAACCACGCCGCCCACCACCAGCGATCGTTTCGGGCGAATCGGTGCATACGCGCGATTGGCCGGATCCAGCCGAATACCTTCCCGATCGCGCCGGAAGTATTTCAGGGTCCATTCATCGTCCACCTGAGCAACGACAATATCGCCATTGCGAGGTATCCGCCCCTTTTCAACCAATACCAGGTCGCCGGGCTGAATGCCGGCCTCGATCATGGAATCGCCGCTGACGGTCAGCAGAAACGTCGCTTCCGGACGTTCCACCAGATATTCATCGAGGCTCATCATGTCCGCCATTTCTTCCTCGGCGGGCGATGGGAAGCCGGCTGCCACCGCCCCCAGCAGACGAGTGACGGCGGTAAGCCGCGAGGTCGGCGCGAGACGGCCGGCCGCGCCGCGTTTCAGGTATCCCGTGGCGCACAACCGGCGCACGACGCCGGCTACGGCGTTCTTCGACCGGTAGCCGAAGAGTCCGCGCATCTCCTCATAGGTCGGCATTCGACCTTCTCGACGGTAAAACGCGCGCAGGGCGCGAACCCGTTCGCCAATATTCATCACGCGCGGCATAGTTTTCCCTTTCCATGGCCATACATAAAAGAACGATCGTTCAGTTTCAAGATAAAAATTAATGAAATCGCGATTGCATCAGGCCCAGGCATCCGTACACTTTCGCCCCGAAATGTCGGACACCGAGACCACCAATAATGATGTGCCGGCCGAGCGGTCGGGAGAAGCCACCGTGACCGATGTGCTACCGGAGCCGGCGTCTTTGCCGAGCGCGACGGGACGAGGCATTGAACAGCTCATCGCCAACTATCACGAGATCATCCGCGCGCGCGCCATTTATTATCCGGTGGCCTATCAATTTGATCGAGAACTGGGGCGCGGGCGGCAAGGGATTGTTTTTCTGTGCCACCGCTACGGCGCGCGAGGCTGTCTGACGCGCCACGCCATCAAGCTGTTCGACCCTTCCATCTACAAGACCGTCAAGCAATACTGGACGGATATGGGACGCCTGGCCGCCCAAATTTCCCGTTTGCAACTGATCAGCGCACCGAATCTGGCAGGGCGCGATGTCTATGAGGAAAATAACGGCATCGGCTATGTGCAGATGGAGGCCATTGACGGCATGGATCTTCAGCATCTGCTCTACGGCCGGCATCTGGAACAGGCAAAGGCCCATTCCAGCCCCGAGGAGTGGGCGCGATTTACCGATGTGATTTTCCGCATTGAGGAGGGTAAAGTGCGCATCCAGCCCGGCGTGGCCCTCTACATCCTTCGGCAGGCCTTGCGGGGCATTGAGGCCCTGCACGACGCCGGCTACGTACACGGCGATGTCAAGCCGTCGAACATCATGTGCGACAAACTCGGCTATGTGAAGATGGTGGATTATGGCCGGGCGACGCTGATTGATGAAAAGGTCTCGTTCCTGCTGGGCAGCCCACTCTATATGGCGCCCGAAATCCATCGGCGAGAACGGTATTTGATCCAGTCGGATATCTACAGCATGGGACTGGTCGGCATTGAACTATTGCGGGGAGAGTCGCTGGCGGACTACAGCCAGTTGAATGAGGCGGCCTTGCTCGAAATCAAAATGCAGCTTCCCAAAAAACTTCCCTCCCTCTTACCAGCCCATGTGCGGCGCAATGCTGATTTTGTGGACCTGCTGCTCAAATTCATTGATCCTGACCCGGCGCGGCGTTTCCAATCCGCCCAGGAAGCGGAATCTGGCAACGGCGGGCTTGCATTGCTGCACAAACAACTTACTATTCTCGGAAAAGATTCGGAATACGACCGCGACTTGGAAGGATATCTTTCCAAAGTATATCCCTCGTCCGATCGTGTTGGTGCGGCCGGGTGAGGCGTTTCAATGACAGAGGCCGCTCGGCCGTGGATGGCGGAGACTGTTTGTAAAGAATCGACCAGATAGGGCAGAGACAGAAGAGGGCAACGGATGAACATATTGCATATTTGCGCGAATCCCAAACCGACGGAAGAATCGGTGTCGAAACAGCTTTCAGTCGCTTTTTTTTCCGCACTTGTGGAGAAGTTACCCGACGCTGAATTGAACAATGTGGATTTGTATCAGGATCCTCCGCCCTTCTTCGATTATCCAGCGTATCGGGCGATTTGGACCCCGTTGCTGACGCCGGGCTACACCCCCAACAAGGCGGAAAAGAACGCAACGGCCTACGCGGTGCGGCACGCGGAAATGTTCAACAAGGCCGATGTGCTGGTGCTGACCATGCCGATGTGGAATTTCGGCGTTCCGGCCATTATGAAAGCGTGGATGGATCAGGTCATCACCCCTAACCTCACATTCGTCTTCGAACCGACCGAGGGCGGCGGTTTCGTGACGAAACCGCTTCACCACATCCGCAAGATCATCCTGCTGGTTTCGTCGGGCGGTGTCTATCGCGAGGGCGATCCCCGCGATGCGTTGACGGCCTGCATTGAGGCGGCTTTCGGATTCATCGGCATTGAGGACGTGACCATCGCCTGGGCCGATGGACAGAACCCCATCGCATTCAGCGACCTGGAAGAACGCCGGAACACCGCGACGGAGGCCGCGATCGAGGCGGCAGAAGAACTCGCTCAGGAGACGGCGCCCGCGGACGTCTCCGGCTGACCTCATGCTCGAATCACACACGTGGTATCGCGATGCCGGCTTCCCCCGAGCCCTGCGTGTGCTGCTGATCGCCAATGCGGTGGCTTTCGTTCTTCAATCGTTGACGCCGCAGGCCGGGTTTTGGTCGCCTTATCTTTTACTTAGCTGGCGGGGGCTGCAGGCTGGTCGGCTTTGGCAGTTGGTGACTTATCAGTTTCTACACGCCCACCTCCCACACTTGCTGTTGAACATGCTGGCGCTCTATTCGCTTGGACCGGAAACGGAGAGGGCGATGGGGCAGCGCCACTTTCTTACGATGTATCTGCTCAGCGGCATTCTCGGCGGTCTGGGGTTCGTATTGATCACTCCTCGCGGCGTTTGCCTGGGCGCATCGGGTGCCGTTTTCGGTGTGATCGCCGCGTTCGCTACGCTGTTCCCACGGCGCTCGGTCAGCCTCCTTTTTTTCCCCTTCGTGGCTTTTCAGGCCCGCACGCTCGCGCTCGTTTTCGCCGCAATCGAACTGCTCTACCTCGCCCGTGGAGTCGAGGGTGGCATCGCCCACGCGGCACATTTGGCCGGAGGTATCAGCGGCGCCATCTACGTCTGGATCGTCGTGCGGGGCTTCGCGGTTCCTCGCCGACTTTGGCCTCGGCGCCGCATGCGGCCTGGTGGCTATGACCTCGCCGAAGTGGATCGCATTCTTGACAAGGTGGCGCGCGAGGGAATTGACCGTCTGACCCGCCGCGAACGTGCCGTGCTCGAGGCCGCAAGCCGCCGCCATGTCCCTCGCGGCTAGAGGCGGCTGGATCATTCAATTCAACCGTTTTCGGGTTTTCAAAGAAAGGACGCGCGCGTTTTTCTTCGACACGCCCCCGGTTATTGTAGGTGGTTCAACGGAAGTGATTGTTGGCGAATTACTAATCCAGCCATAAATTATGCTGCATAGGGAATGGACTTGTGTTTGAAATAGTTACGCACTTGCCGAGGCTGTTTTTGAATGCTTCTCATAGCTCGAAGGGCATGGCGCTCCAACCGCCCTTTATTTCCGGCATCCGGCTTGCGGACGACCAGTGCCTTGGGGTCGCAGTTGAGGTATTCATCGGGATTGAGGCCTAGCCCATCTTCTACAGTTTCGAGGCTGGATCAAACCGAAAATCTTCAAAAAATCCGGAAAACTCGCGAATCGCGGATTCAAAAAGGCGAAATGTGTTGGCAATATTTTTCGCGGATATCAGAAATATATTGATGTTGATGTAA